>JBMSPY010000178.1:0-5052 GCA_049423005.1 Cyclobacteriaceae bacterium | reverse complement strand
CTATGCCGGATTTCTCTATTACATCTATCTAACCATGAAAGATCAGAATTCGACAGGAGAGCCAGGAACTGATGGAAAGACATTTACCACAGGGGTTTCTATAGCTATGATTGCAGCCGGACTTACGATGTTGATTGCCGGAGGAAAAACGGTTGTAGACAGTGCCATTGGTATTGCCCAACATTATGGACTTAGTGAAAAGCTGATTGGCCTAACCATTTTAGCGGCTGGAACTTCCCTGCCTGAACTGGCTACCTCTGCGGTCGCCGCTTATCGGAAGAACACAGATATTGCGATTGGAAACGTGGTTGGCTCCAATATTTTCAACATTTTATTTATCCTTGGTTTTACCGGAGCTATTCATCCCATAGGTTTCAATACAGCCATGAACTTTGATATCTATGTTCTGTTTGGGGGAACGATCATCCTCACCCTATTCATGTTTACGCTGAACAAAAACAAGCTGGACCGCTGGGAGGCCATTATTCTACTAGGACTGTATATTGCCTATACAGTCTACCTGATCATGATGGAATAGGAAACTTATTTCAACTCCTTGGTGAGTCGGTCGATATCGGCTTTAGCCTTGGTGTTACCTAAAGAGTTGGCCTTTTTGTAGAGCTCCAGAGCTTCCTGCAAAGAGGCCTTCTTCTTTTTAGGGGCCAGCTTGGTTCGGTTGGCTGTTTCTTCTACAGCTTTTGCGCGGGCATAATATCCTTCAGCATCACTCACTTGGGCATCCTGAAGCACCCGCTCGATACGCTGCTCGAGGTAGGCCAACTCCTGACGCTTGGTTTCAATTTGTGATTGCTTATCGAGCAGATCTAATTCCTGCATTTCTGTAACACGAACCAGATTTTCGTTTTCATTCTTCACCTTTTCAAGAGTAGCCGTTAGCTCAGCAATCTCGCGATCTTTACGTTCGATATCGGCTTTGAGCTTTTTGATGGTCTGAGAAAACGCATTGGCGTTTGACTTGGACTTTTTCAACGCCTTTTCCAGATCATCGATCTTATTTTGAGTTTCGCGAACGTAGTTGTTCAATCCTTGCAGACGGTTGACGTAAACGTCGTAAGTGGTACCCTCTACCATATTCAGGCGTAAGGCCTGACGGCTGGCATCGATGGAATCCATGAGCACACCTACTTCATTGAGTGTTCTCGCCATTTCCTGACTGGTCTGGAGTTCCGTGCGTAACGAGTCGAGCTCAGTAAGTAGTTTTTCAGATTCAGTTGTCTTAATACAGCCGGTCAGCGCTATTGCTGCCAACACAGAAAAGGAAGCTCTTTTAATCATGGTTTTTGGATATGAAAGTGCAAAGTTAAAAATCCCTTGATAAGACACCGACGATCAACGACTGCCTGAACCTATGATTTTCGTACGGAAACGATTCAAAGAAGCCTAAAAAGGGATGTTTTTAAGAAAAAAGGTGATTTTTATCGTGTATTCGCAGTAGGTGGGGTAAATTCACGCCGTTTTTGACCTGCCCCCTGCTCAAAAGTGGTTTTTTAGCATTTCGGACGGGACATTGGACAATCCAAATGTCAGATAAAGACGCCCAAAAAAATAAGATCTCTACGGCCGGTGTGCTGGTTGCACTCGGCATCATTTTCGGAGATATCGGTACATCACCACTTTACACCCTTCGTTTCATTGTTGGAGAAAAGGTTATCAGTGAAGACCTGATCCTTGGCGGATTGTCCTGTGTCTTCTGGACACTGACCATCATCACTACCATCAAGTACGTAACCCTTGCGCTTAACGCAGATAACAAGGGTGAAGGAGGAATTTTTGCCTTATACGCCCTGGTGCGTCGCTATAAAGCTTCATGGGTCATATTCCCTGCTATCATCGGCTGTTGTACGCTGATCGCCGATGGATTTATAACTCCTGCCATTAGTGTGACCTCTGCCATTGAAGGAATTCAGTCCATAGCCCCTGAAATCACGCAGCAAACGATCATTACAATTGTCATTGTCATTCTGCTGGCTCTTTTCATTTTCCAGCAGTTTGGAAGCAGTGTGATTGGAACAACATTTGGTCCAGTCATGTTTATCTGGTTCCTGTTCATTGGAACGTTCGGTGCGATCAATCTTACCGAAAACTTTACGGTGCTCCGCGCGATCAATCCAATTTATGCAGCCAAGCTATTGACTTTGTATCCAGGAGGATTCTGGATTTTAGGCGCGGTGTTTTTGTGCACTACCGGAGCTGAGGCGATGTATTCGGATCTCGGTCACGTAGGCAAAGGAAATATCCGCATCAGCTGGGGCTATGTAAAGATCTGCTTGTTGCTCAGCTATTTTGGACAAGGGGCCTGGTTGTTGAACCACGAAGGTGAAACCCTTGGAGACTTGATTCCATTCTTCGAAATTCTTCCTAAGGGATGGACCGTGGTCGGAGTAGTTATCGCCACCTGCGCGACGGTTATTGCCAGTCAAGCACTCATCTCCGGAACCTTTACGTTGGTAAACGAGGCCATGAAGTTGAAGCTGTGGCCAAGTACCCGCGTACGCTATCCGAGTGAAGTAAAGGGTCAGATTTACATTCCCGCGATCAACTGGATGCTGATGTTCGGAAGTATTGCGGTGGTGCTTTTCTTCCAAAGTTCAAAAGCCATGGAAGCCGCCTACGGACTGGCCATCACCTTCGATATGTTGATGACCACCTCATTGCTGGTGTACTATTATTCTTTATCAAAGAAATCAACTATCCGTTCAAGTATTATGGGCATCACCTTCCTTACCGTGGAGGGTAGCTTTTTGATATCCAACCTAGATAAATTTGCTCACGGAGGTTACTTCGCGTTTATCGTCGCGTTAAGCTTCTTCATTTTGATGTTCATTTTGATGAAGGCCCGCACCCTGCGCGACCGGCATACAGATTTTGTGGACCTCAAGCATTATGTGCCAATGATCCAGGATTTGCAGTCCGACACTTCGATTCCCAAGGAAGCGACCAATCTGGTGTACATGGCGTTGGCAGATTCGAAACGTCAGATCGACAACAACATTATTTATTCCATTTTCCGCAAAAGACCGAAGCGCGCAGATGTCTATTGGTTTATTCATGTGGATACCGTCGATAGTCCGTATACAAGCAAATACTCCGTAGACACTGTCATTCCCAAAAAATGCTTTTTTGTCCGCATCAAGCTTGGATTTAAAGCTGACCACAGGGTTAACCTCCTGTTCAATAAAATTCTTCACGACATGAGTGAGAGCGGCGAGATTGATCTAATCAGTCATTACGATTCGCTCAACAAGCACAGTATGCCGGCAGATTTCAAATACATCATTCTTCATTCATTGGCTTCTATCGACAGCGAGATCTCCACTTTTGATAATGTGATCATTCAAGGCTATCGCTTTATCAAAAAATGGAGTCTTTCTGCAGAAGAGCAATATGGACTTGAGTTGGCTAATGTGGAAGTCGAGCGTGTTCCGATTATGGTCGGACCTCAGGCCAAGGTTAAGATTAAGCGTGAAAAAGAAGAGACAGCCCGGGAGAAAGAAATGAAATACGATTCCATAGGCCGGTGATGGCCATTGGTTGATTCTCCCTCTAGCATCATCTTTTTATGAGTCAAATACCCTAATTTTAGGGACCCAATCTTATTGCTCTATGCCCGAAAAAAAGGACATCGAAAAAATCCCAAATCAAATTTTCAGTACGTCGCAGGAAGCTTCTGCTTTTGTTGCACGTGAAATCGTAGCCCTGATTCGCACCAAAGCGAAGGAAGGAAAACCTTGCGTACTTGGCCTGGCTACAGGATCCACCCCTACCGGGGTTTATGCGGAACTCGTCAAGATGCATAAGGCCGGAAAGGTGAGTTTTAAAAATGTACACACGTTTAATCTGGATGAGTACTACCCCATGGCACCGAACTCCTTACAGAGTTATGTGCGCTATATGGAGGAGCACCTGTTCCGTCACATCGATATTCCTCAAAAAAACATACATATCCCTGACGGCTCCATTCCTAAAAGTAAAGTGGATGCTTTTTGTACGAACTATGAAAAGACCATTGAATCCCTCGGAGGAATCGATCTGCAGATATTAGGAATTGGACGTACCGGTCACATTGGATTCAATGAGCCCGGAAGCAGTGAGCGAACCGTAACACGCCTGGTTTCGCTGGATCAAAAGACGAGAATCGATGCAGCCAGTGACTTTTTTGGAGAAGAGAATGTTCCTAAGAAAGCCATTACCATGGGGGTTGGCACCATCCTCAAGGCTAAGCGCATCATCTTGATGGCCTGGGGCGAAGGAAAGGCGGGCATGATTCAGAAAGCGATTGAAGGGCCGGTAACCGATCAGATTCCTGCCACCTTCCTGCAGCGTCATGATCAGACTCTATTTGTCATGGATGAGGCCGCTTGTTCTAAACTCACGGCCATCCGCACACCTTGGTTGGTGGACAGCTGTAAATGGGATGATCAGATGTTGCGTAAGGCCGTGGTTTGGTTGTGTCAGCAGGTCAAAAAGCCAATCCTGAAGTTGACGAACAAAGACTACATGGAACATGGCATGGCCGATCTGATCACGGAGTACGGATCTGCTTACAAAGCCAACATCAAAGTATTCAATCAGCTTCAGCATACGATTACAGGATGGCCGGGAGGAAAACCAAATGCGGATGACTCACACCGTCCGGAGCGGGCTAAGCCATTCCCAAAGCGCGCCATTATTTTTAGTCCACACCCCGATGACGATGTGATCTCCATGGGTGGCACGTTTATTCGTTTGGTGGACCAGGGACATGAGGTGCATGTAGCCTACCAGACCTCCGGCAACATTGGCTTCGCGGATTTTGTTCGCGACTTCAATAATGCCTTTGGATTGAGTAAGTCCGATGCGGAGAAATTCTTCAAAAAGGTTAGCAAATCCATTAAAGAAAAAGATCCGGGAGAAATCGATGCTCCTGAGGTTATGGCTATTAAGGGATTGATCAGACGCGGTGAAGCCAAAGCAGGCTGTCGCTATGTGGGGATCCCGGATAGTCAGGCTCATTTCCTGGACATGCCTTTTTACGAGACAGGTGCCGTAAAG
>JBMSPY010000177.1:0-5059 GCA_049423005.1 Cyclobacteriaceae bacterium | reverse complement strand
GCCCATGGTCACTACCGCTATGTTAACTGCTGTTTCTGCCAAAAAACATTCCTCACCAAACTTTGGAGTAAAGCCTCTAACAGATCGGATTAGCGCCATTGTGAAAGTAATTTATTGCCTGCCAAGATGTCAGGATTTTTGTAATTTTGCAGGCTAATTAAGGTAAAAAAATGGAAAATCTGATTGAGGACCTTGATTTCTTGGAAAAGACTGAAAAAAAGTCGGGATACCGTGGAAAACTCTACATCGAGAGTTACGGTTGCCAAATGAATTTTTCGGACAGCGAAATTGTGGCCTCGGTTTTGGAAAAAGATGGATTTGAGGTGACCAGGAAAATGGAGGAGGCCGATGTAGTCTTTTTGAACACCTGCTCGATCAGAGAAAAAGCAGAGCAAACGGTACGTCATCGACTGGATCAGATTCAGCCACTTAAGAAAAAGAACCCTGAAATGATAATTGGAGTATTGGGTTGTATGGCTGAACGCCTGAAATCTAAGCTACTCGAGGAAGAAAAGATTGTTGACTTAGTGGCTGGACCAGATGCGTACCGTGACCTCCCGGGATTACTGGCTCAGGTTGAAACTGGACAAAAGGCAGTTAACACTTTTCTTTCGCGTGAAGAAACGTACTTCGATATCGATCCTGTACGCTTGAATTCGAATGGTGTTACAGCCTTCATCAGCATTATGCGGGGTTGTGATAACATGTGTTCATTTTGCGTGGTTCCTTTTACACGGGGAAGAGAGCGTAGCCGGGATCCACATTCGATTGTTGCAGAAGCCAGGAAATTATTTGAAGCAGGATACCGTGAGGTTACCTTACTCGGACAAAATGTTGACTCCTATAAATGGAGTCCGGAAGAAAACAATAAAGCACGATTGGAGAAATCTACCGTAAGCACATTGGTCCGGTTCTCGGATTTGCTTGAGATGGTGGCTTTGGTAAATCCGCAACTTCGTATACGGTTCTCCACCTCACATCCAAAGGATATTACAGACGACGTTCTGTTGGTCATGGCGCGATATGAAAACATTTGCAAGTACATTCACCTGCCTGTACAAAGTGGAAACAGCCGTATCCTGGAGTTGATGAATCGTGGGTATACCCGAGAATGGTACTTAAATAAGGTAGACCGGATTCGAGAGATTTTGGGTGAAGATTGCGGAATCTCCTCAGACATGATTACCGGATTCTGTTCGGAAACGGAAGAAGAACACCAGCAGACACTCGATCTGATGCAGCAGGTTAAATTTGATTTTGCCTACATGTTCGCGTATTCGGAGCGACCGGGAACACCAGCCGAGAAAAAATTAAAAGATGACATTCAGGATGAGGTAAAAAAAAGACGCTTAGAAGAAATCATTGGACTCCAGACAAAGTGTGCGCTGGAACGCAACCAACGAGATGTGGGTAAGACCTACAGTGTTTTAATTGAGGGTCCTTCAAAAAGATCTCAGGATTTTCTTCAGGGCCGAAATACAGCTAATAAAGTGGTTGTTTTTCCAAAAGGAACAAAACAAAAAGGAGAATACGTTCAGGTTCTGATTGAATCCTGCACGAGTGCAACCTTGTTAGGCAAAATTGCAGAGTAACGTATGATTACGGAAAACGAAATTCAATCGGTAAAGCTGCGGTTTGGCATAATCGGTAACTCCGATTTACTGAATAACGCCGTACGTGTAGCCATGCAGGTGGCTCCTACCGAAATGTCTGTGTTGATAACAGGTGAAAGTGGAAGCGGTAAAGAATCTTTTTCTAAAATCATTCACCATCTTTCTCCGCGTAAACATGGACAGTTCATTGCCATCAACTGCGGATCCATTCCTGAAGGAACCATAGACTCAGAATTATTTGGTCATGAAAAGGGATCCTTTACCGGGGCGCATGAGGCCAGGAAGGGTTACTTTGAAGTAACCGACGGAGGTACGATTTTCCTCGATGAAATTGCGGAGATGCCCTTAAGTACACAGGCCAGATTGTTACGAGTCCTGGAGTACGGTGAATTCATTAAAGTAGGCAGTTCCAAGGTGCAAAAAACAGACGTACGCGTAGTAGCCGCTACTAATGTTAATCTTCAACGTAGGGCTGAGGAAGGAAAATTCCGCGAAGACCTGTACTATCGGCTCAATACCGTTCCAATTTATGTACCACCTCTGCGCGAAAGAGGTAAAGATATTGACCTCCTATTTAGAAAATTTGCTTCTGATTTTGCTGAGAAGTATAAGGTGAAACCGGTGATGCTAACGGAAGACGCTAAAGCAGTATTGATCAAATACCGATTTCCAGGAAACATCCGACAATTAAAAAATCTGGTTGAACAAATTTCTGTTTTATCGGCCGACAAAAAAGAAATTGACAGCCAAACATTACTCCGTTACCTGCCTGGAGAAACCAATTTACCAATACGGGTTGGTGAAGCGGGAACCCAGGAAACCATCTCTGAACGGGAGATTCTCTACAAGGTTCTTTTCGAAATGCGTAGGGATGTGAATGAACTCAAAAAGATCGTATTGGAAAGTCTGAGCAATCCTACAGTGGCCTCACAAATGGTGAAAGATCATCCTCAACTTTTTGATGGAATATCGGCCACACCGAATGCCACGCCTGCCGAACCTGTACTCATCAATATGGGCACAACGGAGGAACCTGGGGAAGACGACGAAACACAAATTGTAGAGGATGTTCCCCATGTAACTGAAGACGATTCTTTGTCTATAGCCAAAAAAGAACGAGAGCTCATTGTTCGTGCCCTTCGGAAAAATAATAACCGAAGAAAACATGCCGCACGTGATCTGGGAATTTCAGAAAGAACGTTGTATCGAAAGATTAAAGAATATGGGCTGGAGGAATAAATTTTCGATTTTGTTGATGCTTACGCTCACCATACTTTCGGGTTGCATCCACTATTCGCTGTCGGGAGTATCCACAACAGCCACCAATATTTCTATTGAACAATTCTTTAATAACTCCGATTTGGCACCGGCCAACCTGGGAGCAGAATTCACCAATAAACTAAAGGACTATTTCATTCAAAACTCAAATCTTTCTGTAGTAGCTGAAAATGGTGAGTTAACGCTGGAGGGTGTCATAACAGACTACCGCCTATCCCCCATCGCTCCTACTGCTTCCGGAAGTAACCTTAGGGTTGATCAGGCCGCACTGACCAGACTAACCATTGCCGTAAAGGTGAATTATGTAGATACTGTGGAACCCAAAAACAGTTTCAAAGACAGAACCTTTTCTTTTTATCAGGATTTTGACAACCAGTTGGATTTCCAATCTGTCCAACAGAACCTGGAAAAAAAGATTTTTGACCAAATCCTGATCGATATCTTTAACGCGACCATAGCCAACTGGTAGTTTTGCCATTGCCTTACATTTGCCTTAGCTTTGACGGATTGATTTTGAACACGTTATGACCTCCGCCGATTTTTCCAACCTCCTCCGGCAGTTTCCAGATCTGGATGCCACGGCGTGTGCGGGCATTGCCGAACAGATAAAGAAAACCAACTATTGTCAGGCTTTATATGTACTTCAGGCTCGTGCAAAAAAAAATTCGGGAGATCCTGATACTTCACGCTTCATTCAACAAGCTGCGGTTTACGCTTCAGACCGGGCACATCTAAAAAAGTTACTCGAACAAAGTTCAAAACCTACTCCACAAGCGGTAAATGCATCCGCACTAAAGGAAAGTGAACAGGAAGATTTGAATCAGCAGTCTATTGACACTACGCCTGAAATAATTTCAACTTCAACTCTAGCTAAACAACCGGATCATGAATATCCGAAGCAAGAAGAAGAACCTTTTAATCCACAACGTTTTTCGGATATAGCAGAGGAGTTAATGACCGATCTTCAGATTTTAAAAGAAAAAACAGAGGCCTTTCAGCATTTGAACACAGTCCGGCCAAAATTGATTGTACGATCCACCCCTGCCGAACCAAATAAAGTTATTTCTGAACAACGAATTCTGGATACCACCCCACCGGCACCAAAGGTACCCCGGGCTATGGATGAAACAGATTTGCTCATCAGCGAAATCAAATCAACCAGAAAAAAGATAAAAGCAGATGGAGGAAAACTTGCCGAACAACTGGACATTATCGATCAGTTCATTAAATCAAATCAGGTAACGATCCGACCTCCAGAAAAGGGAACCAAAAAGCAGGACCTTGCTGAAACAGCTGGTAACTACAGTGAAAATGTTATTTCAGAAACCTTGGTAGAAATACTGGTCAGACAGGGCAAAAAAGACAAGGCCATTGATGTACTCCGAAAGCTGATTTGGAAATTTCCCCAGAAAAAGCATTTATTTGCGGCTCGAATTCAGGAATTAAGTAATTAAACACATGTATTCACTACTCATTGGCTTAGGCATTTTCGCGGCTGTATTGCTGGTTTTCGTTGTTTTAGCACAAAATTCCAAGGGTGGAGGCCTCTCCAGTCAGTTTGGAGGGTCAGGTGCCAGCAACATTATGGGGGTGAAGAAAACGGGTGATTTACTCGAAAGACTAACCTGGATTTTCATTGTGGTAATCATCCTGGTATCCCTCGGAACCAATGTGGTAAGCCCGAATCAGCAGAGCAATGACGATATTCTGGAGCGCGTACGGGATCAAAAACCTGCTTTGCCTTCAGCACTTCCTTCTGCACCTGCGGCAGACTCAATCAAGTAATTCTGATCTCGTAAACATTATTCGTGTGGCCTTAAGTAGGCTGCACCGAAAACACCTGCGCTGTCTCCAAGGAGAGGCTTAACGATGGGTGTAGCCACTGTATTATTGAAAATGTGCGGGCGTATAGCTTCCTTTCCTTCCGAATACAGTAAATCGATATTGCCTACTCCCCCGCCAATAACAATCACATCAGGGTCCAGAATATTGATGATCACGCTAATGGCTTTACCAAAAAGTGAAATCATCCGATGAATGGTGGCCTGTGCATTCGGATCGTCTCCTCTTAAATAAGCCTCATAAATTTCTTTCATGGTTACCGAATGCCCGCAGCGCTTTTGATAGTAATCCTGAAGCGCAGGACCAGACAAGACTTGTTCTACACC
>JBMSPY010000176.1:0-5065 GCA_049423005.1 Cyclobacteriaceae bacterium | reverse complement strand
ATTTAGATGCCTACCATTCAACAACTTGTCAGAAAAGGCCGGAAAAAGATGACCTGGAAGTCCAAGTCACCCGCCCTTGACTCCTGTCCCCAGCGCCGTGGAGTTTGTACCCGTGTGTACACAACTACCCCGAAAAAGCCTAATTCAGCGCTTCGCAAGGTGGCCAGGGTTCGTTTGACCAACTCAAAGGAAGTTAACGCCTACATTCCGGGAGAAGGCCACAACCTTCAGGAGCACTCAATCGTGTTGATCCGGGGCGGAAGGGTTAAGGACCTTCCAGGTGTGCGTTATCACATCATTCGGGGTGCGTTGGATACGGCCGGTGTAAACGGCAGATTGCAGGGTCGTTCAAAATATGGTGCAAAACGTCCGAAGCCAGGTGCAGCTGCTCCTGCCGCTAAGGGTAAAAAATAATGTCTGAATCATGAGAAAGGCGAAACCTAAAAAAAGATACTTACTTCCTGATCCGAAGTTCAACGATCCGATGGTCACCAAATTTGTGAACTATCTGATGGAGCGCGGAAAAAAGAATACCGCTTATGGTATTTTTTACGATACCATGGATATCGTGGAAAAGAAAGCCAATGAAAGTGGCTTGGAAGTATGGAAGCGTGCCATGAACAATGTAATGCCGGGCGTCGAAGTTAAAAGTCGTCGGGTTGGTGGAGCTACCTTCCAGGTGCCTGTTGAAATTCGTCCAGAGCGTAAAATCAACTTGAGCATTAAGTGGTTGATCGACTACGCACGCATGCGTGGAGAAAAGACCATGCAGGATAAACTCGCTGCTGAGTTAATCGCTGCATCTAAAGGTGAAGGCGCCGCTATTAAAAAGAAAGACGACACACACCGTATGGCAGAGGCCAACAAGGCCTTCTCTCATTTCCGCTTTTAAACCACTGACCCCACACATTAAATGGCCAGGGACCTTAAATTCACAAGAAATATTGGTATCGCCGCGCACATTGATGCCGGAAAGACCACTACAACTGAGCGTATTCTTTACTACGCTGGTGTAAACCATAAAATCGGCGAAGTTCATGATGGCGCAGCTACCATGGACTGGATGGAGCAAGAGCAGGAGCGTGGTATTACCATTACCTCTGCCGCTACTACCGTTTATTGGAATTACCGCGATAATAAATATCACGTTAACATTATTGATACTCCAGGTCACGTGGACTTCACCGTTGAGGTGAACCGCTCCCTGCGCGTACTTGATGGTCTTGTGTTCTTGTTTAGTGCTGTGGACGGTGTTGAGCCTCAGTCTGAGACCAACTGGCGTCTGGCGGACAACTATAAGGTTGCTCGTATCGGATTCGTTAATAAAATGGACCGTGCCGGTGCTGACTTCCTAGATGTTTGTAAGCAGGTAAAAGAAAAGCTCGGCAGCAAAGCAGTTCCGCTTCAGCTTCCAATTGGAGCTGAAGATAACTTCAAAGGTGTGGTTGATCTTGTCAACTTCCGAGGTGTTATCTGGAATGAAGAAGACAAAGGCATGACCTACACGGTTGTTCCTATTCCTGCCGAAATGATGGAGGAAGCTAAAGAGTACAGAGGCAAGCTGTTAGAAGCGGTTGCCGAGTACGATGAGGCCCTCATTGAAAAATATTTTGAAAATCCGGAGTCTATCACTGAAGGCGAAATCCTTTCTGCCTTACGTCGTGCGACTATCGATATGGCTATTGTTCCTATGGTTTGCGGATCGTCCTTCAAAAACAAAGGCGTTCAGACCATGCTGGATTATGTGATGGAGTTATTGCCTTCACCGCTTGACAAAGATGATATCATCGGAAAGAGCGTTGATACCGACGCCGATGTTACCATCAAGCCAGATGAAAATGAGCCTTTTACAGCGCTTGCCTTTAAGATTGCAACCGATCCTTTTGTAGGTCGTTTGTGCTTTATCCGCGCTTATTCTGGTGCGCTTGATTCTGGTTCTTACGTATACAACTCTCGCTCTGAAGCTAAAGAGAGGATTTCCCGGGTATTCCAAATGCACGCAAACAAGCAGAATCAGATCGATCGTCTGGCTGCAGGTGACATTGGTGCCGTAGTAGGTTTCAAGGATATTAAAACTGGAGACACTCTTTGCGATGAAAAGCGTAAGGTTGTTTTGGAATCCATGGTATTCCCTGAGCCTGTTATCGGTTACGCCATCGAGCCTAAAAAACAGGCGGATGTGGATAAGCTTGGAATGGCCATTGCAAAATTGGTTGAGGAAGATCCTACCCTTCGTGTAAACACCGACCAGGAAACAGGTCAGACCATTCTTCGTGGAATGGGTGAATTGCACCTGGAAATCATCATCGATCGCTTAAGACGCGAATTCAAAGTTGAGATCAACCAGGGAGCTCCTCAGGTAGCTTATAAAGAAGCCCTCACTGGTTCTGTTGAGCATAAGGAAGTTTATAAAAAGCAGACTGGTGGTCGTGGTAAGTTCGCTGATATCGTATTCGAAATTGGACCACGCGAGGATGGAAAAGAAGGATTGGAATTTGTCAACGATATCGTTGGTGGAGCCATCCCTCGTGAATTCATCCCTGCCGTTCAGAAAGGTTTCGATCAGGCTATGGTGAACGGACCGTTGGCTGGTTATCCGCTCGATTCGATGAAAGTGCGTTTGTTCCACGGTTCTTACCATGACGTGGACTCCGATTCACTGTCCTTCGAACTTGCGGCACGCATTGGCTTTAAAGAGGCTGCCCGGAAATGTTCTCCTCAGCTGCTCGAGCCAATCATGGGTGTTGAGGTTGTTACACCAGACGAATTCACCGGATCTGTTACCGGTGACTTAAACCGTCGTCGTGGAATTATGAAAGGAATGGATACCCGTGGAACGGCACAGGTGATCAAGGCTGATGTGCCGCTTTCAGAATTGTTTGGTTACGTAACCGATTTACGTACCATTACTTCAGGACGCGCTTCAGCTTCCCTGACATTCTCTCACTACGCACAGGTTCCTAGAAACCTTGCTGAAAAAGTAATCGAAGAAGTTAAAGGGGCCGTTGCCGGCAAATAAACCAGGTTAATAAAGAATTATGAACCAGAAAATCAGGATTAAATTAAGGTCATACGATCACAACCTCTTGGATAAATCATCTGAGAAGATCGTGCGTGCAGTTAAAGCAACCGGCGCCGTAGTTAGCGGTCCTATTCCGCTCCCTACTGAAAAGGAAAAATTTACGGTTCTCCGCTCACCGCACGTAAATAAAAAATCAAGAGAGCAGTTCCAACTTTGCACGTATAAGCGCTTGGTGGACATCTATTCCAACAGTGCTAAAACTGTTGATGCCCTAATGAAGCTTGAGCTTCCTAGTGGTGTGGATGTAGAGATCAAAGTGTAGTTTATACTCCCTGCTTAGCATATCATAAAAAAACGGCTGCACCTGCAGCCGTTTTTAGTTTATACGGTTGGTTGGGTTTCTTCCAACGTATTACATATTTCTGATCCAGATGTTGCGGTAACTAACCGGGTTGCCGTGATCTTGTAACCGAATGGATCCTTTACCATCGTGAGGAAGGTAAACGGGTAATCCGATGTACTCACTGGGCCCCCAGATCTCTACATTATTTTGAATGACTACGCCATTATGAAAAACAGTAATGCGTGCTGGAACTACTACTCTTCCGTTTTCACTAAACCGCGGTGCTGTAAAGATGGCATCATAGGTTTGCCATTCACCAGGCTTTCGGCTGGCGTTCACCAATGGAATGTGTTGCTTGTAAATGGAGCCGGCCTGGCCATTCGGATAAGTTGTGTTTTGGTAGCTGTCCAATACCTGTAGCTCGTACTTTTCCATGAAGAAAATACCTGAGTTTCCACGACCCTGACCTTCGCTCTCAACGGTTGCCGGAGTACGCCATTCAATATGAAGTTGACAGTCGCCAAATGCTTTTTTAGTCTTGATGTCACCGGATCCTTTTACGACGGTCATGGCACCGTCCTTAACTTCCCAGCCTGCAGATTTTCCTGAGTTGGCACTAACCCAGTTATTCAGGTCTTTGCCGTCAAATAGGATTTCTGCATCGGAAGGTGCCTCGCCATAGGCTTTACCTGCGGTAACTACAGGAGGGGTTATTTTCCACATTTCTGTGGTCTTCGGATCTTTTCCGGCTTCTTGTCCAAAGGCTAGTGTGGCCAATGAAACTAAGAGAGATGAGAGAATATATTTCATGATCAATTTGGGTTTTCGTCAATTAAGATACGCAATAGTGCTAGACCTTAAAATGCTTTTTACAGCTATCCAACAAGAATACTTCTTTTTACCAGCTCCGCTTTGAGCTCTTCCGGCTTAGTAAAATGGATACCCTCAATACCGAGTTGCGCCGCACCTTCAATGTTCCTCAGATTGTCATCGATGAATAAACATTGTTCAGGTTTGAGGTTGTAACGATTCAACATGACTTCATAAAAATCCCGAAAGGGCTTACGGGTTTTTTCTTCCCCGGACATAACAATGCCGTCAAACCAGCTTAGAAAATCAAATTTTTTCTGTGCTATAGGAAAGGTCTCAGCTGACCAATTGGTTAATGCAAGAAGTTGGTGTCTTTTAGCCATTCGAAGTGTGCTCAAAATTTCAACAGTACCTGTAATTGGACCGGCAAGCATTTCTTCCCATCGGTGCCAGAAAGCTAAAATCTCATGTTCCCATTCCGGATGTTGTTGAATGAGAAGGTCGGTGGCTGTCTTGAAACTGCGACCGGCGTCCTGCTCCTCATTCCAGTCCGAGGTGCAGATATGCTCCAGGAACCATTCCATTTTGGCCTCTTCGGCAAATATTTTTTTATAGAGATACCGGGGATTCCAATCAATCAAAACGGCACCCAGATCAAATACGACTGTTTTTGTTTCTTCCATGAGATCCAAATCTCTGCATTTTGTCCCAATCCTATAATTTTTTGACGGGGTCCGATCTCCATTTTCTAATTTTGGATAACCATTCAGTATGAAAAAATTCATCCTTACCATCGTCGTATGTTTTATCCTTCACCCTTTTGTTGGGGCTTGGGGTGTTACAGGTCATCGTGCGGTTGGCCTCATTGCCGAGCGACATCTGACTAAAAA
>JBMSPY010000175.1:0-5077 GCA_049423005.1 Cyclobacteriaceae bacterium | reverse complement strand
TTTCTTAGGCTTCTGGAATTTTTTTCCAAAATCGCCTTCTGAAAACTTCCTTTTTTTCCGATCCGATCGACCTGCCCCAGAGCCTCGTTCAGAACCTCGCTCAGAACCGGATCCTTGCTTTTCAGTGACTTCAATACGCACAATCCTTCCTCGGAATTCAAATCCGTGCAGGTGCTTTCGAACGTTTTCGGTACTTTGTTTGTCTACTTCGAAAAAGGAATAGGCGCCTTTCAATTCAATCTTACCAATATCCTTTCCTTTAATTCCGGTTCGGTCGCAGATGAGTGACAAAAGTTTTCCTTTGTCCAATCCATCCATTTTACCCAAATTGATAAAGAGTCGGTCGCCGGTGGTAAATCGCTCAAAACTTCCTTTGTCGCTGCTGTCTCGATTACCTTCATTGAGGTCAGGAGCATCACGATAGTAATCCAGCAGGTGATTGAATTCAAGTGAGGTAAATTTCTGAATAATTTCCTCTTTGCTAAGTGGCAACAGATCTTCATAAATCACCGGTAGCAAATCATTGATTTCCTGCTCTATCACCTGGACTTCGCGTAAGCGGTGGACCAAATTAACGAGTCGTTGTTTGCAAACTTCTGCTCCGCTTGGGATGTTGATTTTAGCGACCTTAGTGCCTAGGGCCTTTTCAATTTGTCGGATTTTGGTTAGGTCTCTCCGGGTAGCAATTGCAATCGAAATTCCTTTTTTACCGGCGCGGGCCGTACGACCGCTGCGGTGGGTGTAAAACTCCATTTCATCCGGCAAGTGGTAATGAATGACATGGGTTATATTATTTACATCAATTCCTCTTGCTGCTACGTCCGTGGCAACCAGTATTTGTAAGGTCTTATTTCTGAAGTTACCCATTACCCGGTCACGTTGCTGCTGCGTCAAATCTCCGTGAAGGGCATCTGCATTATAACCATCCCGAATTAGTTTTTCTGCGATTTGCTGGGTATCTATTTTGGTGCGGCAAAAAATTACACCGAAAATTTCAAGATTGAAATCAACGATTCTTTTTAAAGCATCATAACGGTGTCGGTCATCGACAACGACAAATTGATGTTCAATATTCTCGTTACCTCGGCTTGAGCCACCAACATTTATTTCCGCAGGGCCGTCCATGTAGGATTTAGCAATGGCACGAACCGATCCCGGCATAGTTGCTGAGAATAACCAAATGTTACGCTGCTCTGGCACTGAGGATAGGATTTTATCGATATCCTCCTTGAAGCCCATATTCAGCATTTCATCCGCTTCATCTAACACTACCGTTCGAATGGTTTCCAGTTTTACAACACCGCGTTCCATCAGGTCCATCAAGCGGCCCGGGGTGGCAACGATAATATGCGTTCCTCTTCTGATTTTTTTGATTTGCTCGGAAATACTGGCACCACCATAGACAGGTACAATTCTTACCGGTGAAGTCTCACCGGCAAATCGATGTAGGTCAGCGGTAATCTGAAGACACAATTCCCGGGTAGGGGCGAGTACGAGCGATTGCAAGGTGCGGTTTTCCGGGTCGCAGCGCTCGATAAGTGGAATTCCAAAAGCAGCGGTTTTTCCTGTACCTGTTTGGGCAAGGGCAACGATATCCTGAACACCTTGTAAAAGGAGAGGGATGGCTTGTTCCTGAATGGGAGTTGGGGTCTCAAAACCAAGCTTACTGATGGTTTCAAGCATGGCCTCGGAGATGCCCAAGGCTTTAAATGATGACATGTAAAGTATATTAATGAACCGCAAAGGTACGACGGAACGGTCGAAGTTCTATTGAAAACATTTTATGGCACCCAATTCCGTCGATTCCTGATCAGAATCGAACAATTTGTAACAGCACCACTCATAAATTCACTTGGTCGGTAAGTCCCTAAACCTTACTTTAAGGGTACATTCAACTCCTTACCCATGAGACTACTTCTACTTCTTTTCTTTGTCGTACAAACACTTTTTGTCTTTGCACAGCAGATCGAGCCATCTGCTCTTTCACGGCTTAGGTTTCGGTTTATCGGACCCGATGGAAATCGTGCTATCGCTGTGGTTGGTGAACCCGGTAACCCAATGGTTTCCTATATCGGGGCAGCCTCTGGAGGAGTCTGGAAAACAGAGGATGGAGGTTTTCATTGGCGCTCCGTTTTTGACCAGACAGATGATTCATCTATTGGCGCAATGGCTGTTGCACCAACAGCGCCGCGGCAGGTTTGGGTAGGTACAGGAGAAACCTTTCTGATTCGACCAGCTCATGCTGTAGGTAATGGGGTGTATAAGTCATCAAACGCGGGAAAGACCTGGAAAAAAATGGGTCTTGAAAAAACTTTTCGAATCAGTCGGGTAATTGTCCATCCAACCGATACGAATATAGTTTATGTTGCTTCACTTGGTCATGCCCATGGTCCTCAACAAGAACGGGGTGTCTACAAAACCATCGATGGGGGAAAGACGTGGGAGCGTGTATTTTTTCTAAATGAAAATACCGGGTGTTCAGATCTTTCCATTGATCCTAAAAATCCAGAAACATTGTATGCGGCAATGTGGCAAATCGATATTAAAACCTGGAACCTTAACAGCGGAGGTCCATCCAGTGGAATCTATCGAACTCGAGATGGCGGAAAAACCTGGGAACCATTACGCAATGGACTGGAGAGTGGTCCGGGACATCCAATTGGAAAAACATCCGTTGACGTAGCCTATAGCAACCCTAAAGTGGTGTATGCCTTGGTGGAAGATAAAGAGCCGCGCTTATATCGCTCTGAGAATGGAGGTGACTCCTGGAAGTTGATGCAACAGGATCACAGCATGGGGCAACGGGCTGGTTATTATACGCGTGTACGTGTTTCTACGGGAGATGAAAATCGATTGTATACCATTTGTGTTGGTATTAAAATGTCTCTGGATGGGGGAAAGACTTTCTCTAATGAAATGAACCAGTGGGCGCCGGGAGGAGACAATCACGATATGTGGTTTGATCCCAAAGATCCCAACCGTATGATGTGCGCCCACGATGGCTGCGTAAATATTTCAAACAACCTGGGTAAAACCTGGAAGAATATCAATCTGCCAATCGCACAAATGTACCATGTCGCGGTTGATGATCGTGTTCCGTATTGGGTTTACAGCAACCGACAGGACGCCTGGTCGTATCGCGGGCCAAGTCGTTACCTCGGTGGGTGGTCCATTCCATTAGGTGCGTGGCACGGTGTGGGTGGTTGCGAAAGTGGTTTTGCACAGCCCGATCCTTTTGATAATAATATCGTTTGGAGCGGTTGCTACGATGGTGGTCTTGATATTTTTGATTTGACTACTATGCATCCTCGTGATGTTCGGGTTTATCCCTTAACACAAATTGGAAATACTCCGGCGGATGCAAAGTATCGTTGGCATTGGAATTTCCCAATGGTGCTATCTGTTCATAACAAAGGCAAAGTCTGGGTTGGAAGTCAGCACGTACATGAAACAAATAATGGTGGTCAATCCTGGAAAGTGGCCAGTCCGGATCTGACCACCAACAACAAAGCTTACCAGCAAAATAGTGGTGGTATGGCTAGCGATAATTTAATGACGTGGGACGGATCTACTTTGTATTCAATGGCTGAATCTCCAGTTAAGGCTGGTATCCTGTGGACCGGCAGTAATGATGGAATTGTTAGTGTAACTTCTGATGGTGGAGCAACTTGGAAAAACGTAACACCAACGAATGCTGATTTTCCAAAGTTGGGTACAATCCGTCATATAGAGCCTTCGCCCTTTGAGGCCAATACCTGTTACCTCGCTATCGATGCACACCATGTTGGTGACTTCGGATCCTATTTGTACAAAACAAGTGACCTCGGCATTACTTGGGTTCGGTTGCCAGTCAGTCTTCCTGCATCAAATTCTAACTTCATCCACCAGATTAAAGAGGATCCGGGTAAAAAAGGTTTGCTGTTTATGGGTACAGATAATGGATTATACTTTTCATACGATGAGGGTGCACATTGGAACCGATTAAAAAATAATCTTCCTCCTGTACCTATTTATGGTATCGCTATTCAGAAAAACTTCCGTGATCTTGTTATTGGAACCTACGGTCGAGGTATTTATATACTTGATGACATTACTCCAATTCGCGATTTCACCGATCAGGTGCGGCAGTCTCCTGCCCATTTATTTACCATGCGGCCCGCTTATCGTTTTCAGAAAATTGATGGGATGAAAACAGAGGATAGTTTTGTAAATGGTCAGAATCCTCCTTACGGAGCCGATATCAATTATTACCTGAAGGAGAAATCAAAGGATAGCGTTGAAGTACTGATACGTAATGCCAAAGGCGAGTTGGTTCAGCGTATGAATGGGATAAACCGTCCTGGAATCAATCGGGTGTATTGGGATTTGCGTCATCAGGATTATGTTCTACCTCCGTTAAGAACCAAGCCACGCGGTAAGGATTGGGTAAAGCTTAATGGTAAGGGTGAACGGGCTATGTTTATTTATGATTTAGACATTGGACCTGGTCTTACTGCACCGATGGCTCCAATGGGAATCTATACGGTGGTGTTGAAAATCGGCCAGCAGGAGTATACGCAAACGCTGGAGGTACTTAAAGATCCAAATTCCAAAGGAGATGAAGCCACCGTAAATGCTCAATATACCTTTGGCTTGAAATTGTTCAATTCGATCAATACGACTTTGACGATGATTGATGAAATGGAACAGTTACGCGCTACTCTGCTCGCAAAATCTAACGATAAAACGGCTGTTTCAGTAGAGAATAAAGTATATGCTCTGGAAGGTCGATTACACGATGTACATGCCACCGGTGCCCGGATGGATATTTTTAGAAATCCTCCACAGGTATTGGAGCGTTTCCTTTCTATGGCTAAGGAAAGTATTATCAGCAGCGCAGATAGCCAGCCAACAGATCAGCATCAGGAAGTTTTTGAGTTGGTGAATCAACAAATGATGGAAGTCCAAAATGCATGGGAGTTGTTAAAGCAGAGTCGTGAAATGAAGCGCTTACGGCCTGTCCGTTAGATAAGCGTTTGGTAAGGAACGCTCCGGCAATTTGGTGTGTGAAACCACCAATGTCAGCGCCACAGACATT
>JBMSPY010000174.1:0-5082 GCA_049423005.1 Cyclobacteriaceae bacterium | reverse complement strand
GCTTCTGGTCTTTGGGCTCAAGACCAGAAGCTCCTAAACTTAAAACCAGAAAAGTTATGATTACGCGCATCGTTCAAAACAGCATTTACAGGATCAGGTATTTCAACATATAACGCTTACCCATGGATTATCGCGAAGATAGAACCTCCACGGCAGTTTTGAATCCTCCCCTGCAAATTCAATACCTATGCGATTGGTTATCACCATGGTTTGTTTCGCAATTGCCCGATTAGCGTCTTCAATACGAATGATACTTTTTGATTTAAGTAAATTCAATCCATCGTAACTCGTATCGATTCCAAGTGCTTTTGTCAACTTACCTGGTCCGGAGGTAATTCGTCTTTCCGTTTTAGCGCCTGTCCGTTGCTGCATGATAGCGATTCCATCGACAGGCTCGAGTGCGCGAATCAGCACCGCATCCGCCTGACCCTTCGTGTTGGTAACCACATTCAGCAGACTGTGGATTCCATAGCAGAGATAAACATAGGCAACCCCACCTTCCAGAAACATGGTGCTGTTGCGTTTGGTCATTTTGTTTTGAAAGGCATGGCAGCCTTTTTCGCGCCACGAATAGGCTTCTGTCTCCACAATAATCCCGGATGTCCGTCGACCTCCAATGTCAGAAATCAGCAGCTTTCCTAACAATTCAGAGGCAATGTGCGTGACCTCGGGACGAATAAAAAACGACTTATCGGGTTTTGCCAAATCCAGGAAATAAGGGAATAAAATTATTCTATTTTTGCCGCTTCGAAGTTCACTTCAAAAATTTAAAAACATGAAATATTTAGTCTCCATTTTAATGCTTCTGACTGTCTGGACAGCAGAGGCTCAGCTCCAAACTCCTTCCGCAAGTCCTAACGCCACCGTTAGCACGGTGGTAGGTCTTACAGATGTAAAAGTGTCATATGCCCGCCCGCGTATGAAAGGCAGAAAGATTTTTGGCGAGGGCGGTGATTTCCTGGTTCCTTACGGAAAGCTGTGGCGAACAGGAGCCAACAATGGTACCCGCATCTCTTTTTCTGATGATGTAAAAGTTGAAGGAAATTCTATTACCAAGGGTGAGTACTTATTGTTCTCCATTCCTGGCGCAACCGAATGGACAATCACTTTGTATAGTGATCTAAGCCTCGGCGGTAATGTTGAAGGGTATGACAAAACCAAAGAAGTCGCCAACTTCAAAGTTAAGTCCGATCGATTGACGGAGCGCGTTGAAATGTTCACCGTTAACATTACGGATATTGCCGACAACAACGCGGGAGCAAAAGTTCAGCTGGCCTGGGAAAATACTTCAGTTAAATTTGGAATCACAGTGGATTTCGATACTAAAGTCATGAAGTCTATCGAACAGGCCACCCAGGTGAGTCCTTCTGTATTTGGTCAGGCAGCAGTTTACTATTACGAAAATGGTAAAGATTTAAAAAAGGCTCTTGAGTGGATTACCATAGCCTGCAATGCAAATCCTGATGCTTACTGGAATCTGCTTACCAAGGCACGCATTCAAAAAGCTTTAGGTGACAAAACCGGAGCAGCTGCAACAGCAAATTTAAGTCGTGCAGCGGCTGTAAAAGCAAAGAATGCCGATTATGTTAAAATGAACGACGACCTACTCAAAACATTGAAGTAGTCGTTGCATCTCTTATATCAAAAAAGGCAGGGGTTTACACTCCTGCCTTTTTTGTTTGGAAGGTATGGATACCCCACTGCACCATCAGTCCAACCAACACCACAGTGAAACAACTGATGAAATTATAATGCAGAAAGGCAACCTCTTCTTTTTGGAACAAGTAGAGGTAAATAATAACGGATTCAGCGATAATGGCCCCTACAAAGACAGCTGTAGAGCGAATGTAAGGGATGAAAAAACCAGTCAGGAACATTCCCAACAATGTCCCGTAAAAAAGTGAACCTACGATATTGACAAACTGAATAAGATTTTCCGCTTGATTGGCCACCGAAGCGTAAAAAATTGCAATACCCGTCCACAACAACGCAAAGAATTTAGACGCTTTAACATAGTGCGACTCCGTAGCGTTGGGCTTTAGTAAGCGCTTATAAATATCTACGGCTGTTGTAGAGGACAATGCATTCAACTCAGAGGCCGTACTCGACATTGCAGCCATAAAGACCACGGCTAGCAACAGACCGATTAAGCCGTGAGGAAGATGGTTCATGACAAAGTTTATAAAGACATAATCTTTATCCTGAGTTTTAGCGCCGGGAACAGCTTTTTCAATTTCAAGCCGAACCTGTTCTCGGATTTCTTTTTCTTTTTTTCCCAGGCTTTGCCACTGTTGTCTGGTCGTGGAACGATCGCCGCCATTTTTTAGCTCCATTACCATGCCAGTGACTAGCGTGCTCTTTTGCTGATGGAGTTCTCTATAAACCACTTCCAGACTATCGGAAACTCCGGCGGAGCGTGCCTGTTGGTATAAGGATTGATTATGAAAAACTGGAGGCGCCTGAAATTGATAGAATAAAAAAACCAGAATTCCGATGTAAAGGATAATGAATTGCATCGGAATCTTTAACAACCCATTAAAAATGAGTCCCAGTTTACTCTCGGTTTCATCTTTACCTCCCAGGTAGCGCCCGACCTGCGATTGATCCGTTCCGAAATAAGCCAGAAATAGGAAGAGTCCACCGATAAGACCGGACCAAATGTTGTAGCGATCGGACAGATTGAATTCGGTACTGATGAGATTCATTTTACCCATCTCCCCTGCCAACCGAAAGGTATCGGTAAAACCAACCTGATCAGGCAAATGATAAAACGCAATTCCACCAGCCAGCAACATACCAAGCATGATGATGGTGAGTTGATACTTCTGGGTGATGCTTACGGCACGTGTACCTCCACTGACGGTGTACACCATCACAAACCCTCCAATCATAAGGGTAGTCCATCCAATCGTCCAACCTAAAATTGTAGATAAAATCAACGAAGGCGCATAAACGGTGATGCCAACGCTCAATCCACGCAAAAACAAAAATAATACAGCTCCCAGCGTACGTACTTTAAGATCAAAACGATTTTCGAGGTATTCGTATGCCGTATAAACTTTTAATCTGGTGAAGAGCGGTACAGCCGTGAGACATAGTATGATCATTGCCAAAGGCAAACCAAAATAAAACTGAAGGAATCGCATACCATCCTCGTAGGCTTGTCCCGGGGTCGAAAGAAACGTAATGGCACTAGCCTGCGTAGCCATAATCGATAAGCCAACATTCCACCAGGGAAGTGATTTGTTTCCCAACATATAACCATCCATGCTATTTGTGCCACGGGTTTTCCAATATCCGTAAAGCACAATGATGGTCAACGTAGAAAACAATACAATCCAATCGATCAATAGCATGGCTAGTTGGATTGATTCAAGTGGTTGGTGATCCAGGCATAAACCAGAAGCTGAGTCAGCATGACAAGGATGAGCAGCCAATACCAACCACGCCACTTAGAGAACACAGGAGGTTTAGAGGTATTTTCCATTAAGGAATTAGTGAGGTGCGTTTTTTAAGGAGAGCAAGTTAGCAAACAACTTATAAGCTCCAGGTACACCTTCAGGAAGTTGCCTGAAGAAGGAAAGTCCAGTGTACACGTAGTTACCGGAGCCATATTTGGCAATCAGCAAACTTCCCAATCGTTCAGGTTCGTTTTTGTCGTTCATAGAGAGCAGCGGAACGTAGGCGGAATCCCATTTTCCCGGAAAGTACAATCCCCGTTCCTGAACCCATCCATTGAAATCCTGAGCAGTAATCAGGTTTGGAAATTGAAGGGCAGCGTGACGAGGAGCCAAAATTTTAACCTCAGCGTTTTCTTCTGTTACTCGTTCACGCGAAATGGTTAGCGGATAGGGAGCAAAATGATCCACAGCCACGTCACCACTGGTATTGTATTGGGTGATCAGGGTTCCGCCGTTTTCGCAATAACGCAACAACTCAGGCATAATGGAACGTATTTCTGGATTGGCATTCAATGCACGGATACCCAGTACGACCGCATCAAAGTCTTTTAGTGCTTCTGCCGAAATCTCTTCATTTTTCAATTGGATTACACCCACACCAAGTGAGCGCAATGCTGCTGCTACCTCATCTCCAGCTCCTTCTACATACCCAATACGTTTAGCATGGACCTGAATGCTTTCACGAATCAAGCGAATCTCGGAGGGCGGTTGAAGGGTCTGAACAGGGATATGGTCGTACTTAATTTCCTCAATCGAAGACCGCCATTCTTTTCCGTCGATTGTAGCCACAATTTGCACCAGCCCTTCGCCGGAGGTTTCCGGAGGCTGGACGTCAAATTCAAAAGACGACTGCGCACCACGACGTTCAAGCATAAAAGTTGCCTGATCAGGAAGAACTTTCCATCCTTGCGGAGTCACTAAGCGCAGAGTACCCTCCTGCCTTCCAAAACCAAGTGCGCGTACATCTATTCGGATTTTCTTTGGATCCTGTGTGGGGAATAATTCTAATGTTTTACGAGGCTCAATAGAAACAGGAGGCGTAATCTCAACAGGTCTGTAAACCTCGCCCCGAACCGGATCAGTCCATTTATAGAGGACCGGAACAGTTAATTCAAGTGCAGCGCCATTTATAGTTAATGAGATTTTACCTGAGAGCGCAGAAGGATTTTCAGGTAATCCAATATATTCAGGATTGTTCACGGTGAATAATCCTGTTCCGTGTTTTTCTTTTAACCAATATGGTGGCGACATCGGAATATTTTCTGGAATTCGTATTTTAAAATTCACCATCGCTTGCTGATGAGCCTCCAATGGTTTATTAAGAACCGAATCAACATTCAACTCAAGAAATTTCATTTTACTGATGGTGATCTGTTGACCACTTCGGTTTTGAATTTCTATCGATAATGAGGTTGTTTTGCCAGGAGACTGAAAATAATGATCCGCTGTCACTTCAGCGTAGAGCCCGAGACAATCGCGAAGCAGCTCATCGACCTCTACTAATTTTCGATCCCTCCAGATACTAGGTGAGAGTTGTCGGATTTGAGCCCGGATGCTGAGCAATTCTGGTACAATTAGCCAAGGTTGATCGTCCTTGAATTTCCCCTGCGCCTTCTGAACT
>JBMSPY010000173.1:0-5096 GCA_049423005.1 Cyclobacteriaceae bacterium | reverse complement strand
CCAAATAAAAGGCAACCGTACCGGCAAGCGCACCCACCATCACCAGCATGATGAGGAATTGCACAGGCACACGGCCAATAAACATGATGAGCATGCACGTAGCGAACAACAGAATGGCCGTGGAAATATTGCTCAAGCCAATCAAGCCACAGATTAGTCCGCTCCACAATAACATCGGAAACAACGTGTCTTTCAAACTATCAATCTCATCCTGCTTACGCGAAAGCATACTTGCGAGATTGATGATCAGCATTAAGCTTGCAAAATCAGAAGGCTGGAAAGTCTGGTTGATTAAAGGAATGGTGATCCAGCGTGAAGCATCGTTCAGGCTCACACCAAAACGATAGGTATACAATAACAACGGAACACTCAACCACAATCCAATCCGGCTGAGTTTTGCATAGTATCGGTAATCGACTTTATGCGCCATCCACATCGCCACCAAACCAATGAAAATCATCACCGTATGTTTCATCAGATAGAATTCGGTATTCCCCGACATCCGATAGGCCATGGTTCCAATGGAGCTGTAAACCACCAGTATGCTGATGGCCGACAGGATGATGACCACTGCCCAGATGACCCGGTCACCCTGCAAATGCTCGTCTGCCCATCTTTTTAGTTTCTCCATTTTCGTTTATGCTTCTTGTTCTTTTTTTAATTCCTGTACGGCCGCGCGAAACTGATTTCCGCGGTCTTCATAATTTTTAAACAAATCGAAACTGGCGCAGGCTGGTGAAAGTAGCACTACATCCCCAGCAGCAGCTTGCTCCAGAGCCATACGTACCAACGTCTTTACATCCTGTGTTTCGGAAATCCTTGGAACTACAGGTGAAAAAAATTGGAACAACTTCGAATTATCCTTACCCAAACAAATCAAGGCCTTTACTTTTTGAGCCACGGCCTCACGAATTACCGTATAGTCATTACCCTTATCGATGCCACCGGCAATCCAAACCAATGGCTGCTGGTAACTTCCTAAAGCATAGATCACCGAATCAACATTGGTCGCCTTTGAGTCATTCACAAACTCTACGCCGCGAATCACGCCAACCGTTTCAAGCCGATGCGGAGCGTTCACAAAAGTTTTTAGCGAAGTACGAATCGACGCCTCACCAACACCAGCCAACACCGCAGCCGAAACAGCGCACATGGTGTTGAGCAAATTATGCGGCCCCTTAAGTGTAGTCTCCGACTGAAGAATAGAAAAAGTTAATTCACCAAGTTCGAAATGCATGGTCGTACCCGTTGCATAAATTTCGGAAGCCTGATTTTCCAAACTGACGACATGACTTGTCGGCACCAACCGATGATCTGCAACTTCTTTACTTACAACCGGATCCTGACCGTAATAAATAAAATGATCGGCCGATCCCATATTGGCCACCAAACGAAACTTGGAGGCCACATAATTCTCCATCCGGTAATCGTAACGATCCAGATGATCGGGTGTAATGTTGGTCAGGATGCCGATGTGCGGATGAAAAGTCTTTGTTCCATCGAGCTGAAAGCTGCTGATCTCGATTACGTACCAGTCGTGATCACCTTCAGCCACTTTAGCTGCCAGACTTTCGCCAACATTTCCGGCAAGAGCAACACTAAAGCCTGCTGATTTCAGTAAATGATACGTCAATAAGGTAGTCGTTGTCTTACCGTTGGTTCCCGTGATGGCAATTACTTTTCCTTTCAAATAGCGAAAGGCAAACTCTATTTCATCAATCACCTCAATACCTGCTGCCTTGGCTTGTTTTACAACTTCGGCCTTATCGGGAATTCCAGGGCTCTTAATAAGTATGTCGGAACCAAGGATTCGCTCCAAGGTGTGAATTCCTTCTTCAAAAGGAATTTCAGCTTCTGATAGCGTTGACTTGTACTGAGACTTAATAGCTCCCTGATCGGAAACAAAAACTTCAAAGCCTTTTTTCCTGGCTAGCAACGCAGCACCAGTTCCGGACTCGCCTGCTCCCAATATGGTTACGCGCTTGCTCATCGGATCTTAAGGGTTGCCAGACAGAAAATTGCCAGAAGAATACCTACAATCCAGAAGCGGGTAACAATCTTCGATTCGTGGATCTCCATCTTCTGATAATGATGATGAAGTGGTGACATCAGGAAAATGCGCCGACCTTCACCAAATTTTTTACGTGTGTACTTAAACCAACCCACCTGAATCATCACCGACAGGTTTTCCACCAGGAAGATTCCGCACAATACCGGAATCATCAATTCCTTCCGGACCACCATTGCCAACACTGCAATGATCCCTCCTAATGAAAGGCTTCCGGTATCACCCATAAAAACCTGAGCGGGATAAGAATTGTACCAGAGAAAGCCAAGGCATGCACCCACAAAAGCCGTACAGAAGATTACGACCTCCGACAAATTCGGGATGTACATGATGTTCAGATAAGCACTGAAGTCAATACGGCCGGAGAGGTAAGCAAAAATAGCCAACGTAAGTCCGATGATCGCCGATGTGCCAGCTGCAAGACCATCAATACCGTCCGTTATATTGGCGCCGTTGGAAACAGCAGTGACAATCAAAACAACCATCAGCGTGTAAACCAGCCAGGTATATTCTTCATATCCCTCCGGAACCAGGTAGATGTAATCAAATTCATTATTCTTAAAAAATGGGACTGTTGTTTTGGTCGACTTCACATCGCGGTACTCCACAGTCCTTCCTTCCTCCGTTTGCATCAATGTAACACTCGCCATCGTTGCAGGCTTCACCTCGCGGATAACTACATGCTGATTGAAATACAGGGTAATTCCGACAATCAGGCCAATCAGTACCTGACCAACAATTTTAAATCGCCCTGCCAACCCCTCTTTATCCTTTTTGAAAACCTTGATGTAATCATCCAGGAATCCGATGAAACCTAAACCAATGGTAACTACCAGCAACAGGATGACATAGACATTATCAATACGAGCAAAAAGTACGGTAGGAATTACAATAGCTGCGATGATGATGATTCCGCCCATTGTTGGCGTGCCTTTCTTTTGCATTTGGCCTTCTAGACCAAGATCACGAATCTGCTCCCCCACTTGTTTGCGGCGCAGCATGGCAATGAGAGTCTTTCCAAAAATGATGGTGATCAACAATGAAAGAAAAGCTGCAGAGCCTGCACGGAAAGAAATGTATTGGAACAAACCTGCTCCAGGTACATCCCATCCTTTTTCAATCAGCTCAAACAAATAGTACAGCATCTTTCCTTTAGTTCATTTTAAGTTCAGGCGTAGATCTTCATCATTTTTTCCAAAACCTGTTTATCGTCAAAGGGATAGCGGATACCCGCGATCTCCTGATATTTTTCGTGTCCCTTACCAGCTACCAGAATAATGTCGCGATCATGTGCCAGCATACAGGCCGTTTTGATCGCCTCAGCACGATCCGACTGAACAATCACTTTACGCTCATCCTGTTGGAGAACCCCAGACTTCATCTCCTGGATAATAGCCATCGGGTCCTCACTACGTGGATTGTCTGAAGTAAGAATGACCTGATCGCTGTACTTACAGGCAATAGAAGCCATCAATGGCCGTTTGGTACGGTCGCGATCTCCGCCACAACCAACAACAGAAATGATTCTTCCGTTAGCATCGCGAAATTGGGAAATGGTCTCTAATACATTTTGAAGTGCATCTGGCGTATGGGCATAGTCAACTATGGACGTAAACCGCGAACCAGGCATCACCAACTCAAATCGACCTTCTGCACCGGACAATCCGGAAAGGACAGTCAACACTTTCTCTTCCGGCTCTCCCAATAAAACTGCCGCAGCATATACACTCAATAAATTGTAGGCATTGAAGTCACCCACCAATCTGAACCACACAGGCTTACCAGAAACTTCAAGTTCAAGTCCTTCAATGGAATTGGTAATTACCCGCGCATGAAAATCTGCCATGCGGGTAAGACTGAAGGTATACTTTTTCGCTTTGCAGTTTTGCAGCATTACCGCGCCACGCTTATCGTCAGCATTGATCAATGCAAACGCACCAGCAGAAAGCCCATCAAAAAATCCTTTCTTCGCCTTGATATAATTATCAAAAGTGATGTGATAATCTAAATGGTCGTGTGTGATGTTGGTGAACAATCCGCCGGCAAACTCCAGTCCTTGAATTCTTCCCTGATCAACCGCATGTGAACTGACCTCCATAAAACAATGCGTACAACCGGCAGCTACCATCTGAGCCAGCAGATCGTTGAGTTGAACCGGATCTGGAGTGGTATGAGTTGCCTGAACTTCTTTATCCACAATTCTATTCACAACTGTGGATAACATTCCGCAACGATAACCGAAGGCAGTAAACAATTTGAAGAGCAACGTTGTTACTGTAGTCTTACCATTTGTTCCGGTGGTGCCAGTGAGTTTGAGTTTACGTGACGGATTTCCAAAAAAGTTTGATGCAATTTGACCAAGTGCATGACTGCTGTTACGGACAGTAATCCACGGTAATGTAGTTTGCTGATCTGGCTCTTGTTCACAAACGATCGCAGAGGCGCCACCTGCAATAGCTTGTGGGATATACTCATGACCGTCAGAGCTTGTCCCCTTGACAGCAATAAATAAACATCCGGAACTGACTTTTCGTGAATCAAATACAACGCTCGTTACTTCCGTAGTCATATCGCCACGAGAAGCGGTCAGGCGTACATCATTTAATAAAGTACTCAGCGCTACCATCACAAAGCCAGTTTGATGTTAATCCGAGAACCTTTTGAAAAACGTGAACCAGGGGTAATGGATTGTGAAATCACACGTCCTTTACCGGAATGGTCAACACTGAGTCCCTCTTTTTCAAGCAGATAGATGGCATCCCGGAACGTCATTCCAGTAACATCCGGAACCTGTCCACGAACCACGGCATTCTTTTTCCAGGTAATGGCATTACCATTACGCGCTGCACGGATCCACTCTTCTTCTGTTGTGGAATGATTGGAAATTCCCAGTTCGTTGCACAATTCCGCAAGATCTTCCTGACGACCAGCACGAATCGTCGGGAATACACCCTGCTCTTTAACACGGTTGACCGCCATCAACGGATGGAGCTCCAGATCACGGGAATAAATATTGTCTGCAATCTCA
>JBMSPY010000172.1:0-5154 GCA_049423005.1 Cyclobacteriaceae bacterium | reverse complement strand
GTTGACTGCCTGCTTAAAGTACTCCTTTTGTTGAAGGTAATTGTAAATTTTCCGGATCGCGTTTCACGGCCATTTTAACGGCCCTGGCGAACGCTTTGAAAAGGGCTTCGATTTTGTGGTGTTCGATGTAGCCTTCTGCCTTAATGTTTAAATTGCATTTTGCTGAATCGGAAAAGGATTTAAAAAAGTGCATAAAAAGTTCTGTAGGCATTTCACCGATTTTTTCACGGTTAAATTCTGCTTCCCAAACCAGCCAGGGTCTTCCGCCAAAATCGATGGCTACTTGTGCAAGGCAATCATCCATTGGCAGACAAAATCCGTAACGGGCCAATCCTCGCTTTTGACCGAGTGCCTGTTGGAAGGCTTCACCTAAGGCAATAGCGGTATCTTCGATGGTATGGTGTTCATCGATGTGTAAATCACCTTTAGTCGTAAGCGATAAATCAATTCCACTGTGTCGAGCCAATTGATCCAGCATATGGTCGAAAAATCCGAGGCCTGTTGAGACTTTGGATTGCCCTGATCCATCAAGGTTTATGGTGATGTGGATATCTGTTTCCTTAGTGGTACGCTGAACGGTAGCCGAGCGACGTGTCAGGTGAGTGGCTATTCCGCGCCAATCGTTAGTGCGGTGCACTACGGTCTCACTTAATTCTTCAGGGACTACAAGCCCTTGGGATTCTTCTGAAATGAGGATAGCCTTGCATCCTAGATTTTTAGCAAGTTGGATATCGGTAATCCGATCGCCGATCACAAACGAACCTGCTAAATCAATCGAATCGTTGAAATACGCCGTTAGCATTCCGGTTCGTGGTTTTCTATTTGGACTATTGTCTGATTCAAAGGAAGGGTCGATGTGAATGGCCTTGAATTCAATGCCCTCATTTTTTAAGGCTTGAAGCAATTTATTTTGTGCAGGCCAAAAGTTTTCTTCAGGAAATGAAGTTGTACCCAGGCCATCCTGGTTACTCACCATAACTAAATCATAATTGCCCGTCGATGCAATTCGCGCCAATTCACTGAAAACGTAAGGCATGAAAGCTAATTTTTCCAGACTGTCGATTTGTTTGTCGGCAGGTTCCACAATAAGTGTTCCGTCCCGGTCGATAAATAAAATTTTACTTTTCATTTTAATGTGGATTCAAATTCCTGAAGTGTTTCCATTAACAACTTATTTTCGGCGGAGGTTCCAACGGTGAGTCGGAGACATCCTGAGCAGCCCGGTTCCCGGGATCGGTCTCGAACAATAATTCCTCTATTTTTTAAATACTGATAAACAGCTTGTGGATCCTCAAATTGAGTAAGCAGAAAATTGGCTTCACTAGGATATATTTTCCGAACTGTTTTTAAGTTCTCTAAATTAGATTGCAACGATTCGCGTTCAACTTTAATTTCCGCGATCATTTTTTGCAGATCAAATTCATTGAGGAATGCCACAGCCTGCTCTTGTGCAGCGGTACTGATGTTATACGGCGGTTTAATCTGATTAAGCAGTCCGATAATTTCCGGATTAGCAAAGGCCATTCCAAGGCGAAGCCCGGCTAATCCAAACGCTTTGGATAGCGTTTGCAGCACAACCAGATTTGGACGAATGGAAAGGTGGATCAGACTTTCACTTTCTGAGAAATCAATGTAGGCTTCATCCACGACAACGAGCGTTTCTGAACGATCGACCACCTCCAGGATTTGTTCGGTTGGAAACGCGTTTCCGGTTGGATTGTTCGGTGAACAAATAAAAATGATGCCTGTATTTTCATTGGTTTGTTCCAGAATTTTGTCAACCGGTAAAGCAAAGTCTTCTCTCAGCGGTACATCTACAATGGGAACATTGTTAATGGCAGCACTGACTTTATACATCCCATACGTTGGCGATGTAATCAGGATATGGTCTTTGGCAGGTTCACAAAATAACCGAATGAGTAAATCGATAGCTTCGTCACTACCGTTTCCAATAAAGATCCGATCTGCGGAGCAGTTGCGAATGGAGGAAAGGATAGTTTTAAGTTTGAATTGAAGGGGATCTGGGTAGCGATTTTGACCGTTTTCAAATGGATTTTCGTTAGCATCCAGAAATACCTGAGCCGCACCGCTGTATTCACTTCGTGCGGAGGAATAGGGTGTAAGCATTTTAAAATGCGGTCTGATGCGCTCCTGAATGTTGAACATATTCATGACAAAGATTTTAATCGGATGCTTACTGCTTGTCGGTGTGCTTCCAGTGATTCAGCTTGAGCCATCTTTTCAACTACTGGTCCAATTGTTTTAAGCCCTTCTGCTGAAATTTCTTGAACGGTGATGTATTTGGTAAAGCTGTCCACACTTACCCCGCCGTAAATTTTTGCATAACCATTTGTGGGTAAAGTATGATTTGTTCCGGAGGCGTAATCACCGGCGGACTCTGGTGTAAAAGATCCCAGGAAAACAGAACCGGCATTCATCACTCCTGAGAGCATGTTGTTTGGTTCAGAAGTGTTAATGATGAGATGTTCCGGTGCATAGAAGTTGCTGAAGTCCATGCCTGTTTGAAGGTCTGTAAAGACCAAAGCCCAACTTTTTTCGAGCGCTTGCTTAGTAATTTCTTTACGCGGCAAAACCTCTAATTGCGACTCTAGGCTTGCTAATGTTTTTTCAACCAGGGTTGAGGAGGTGGTTACCAGCACCACTTGACTATCTGCTCCGTGTTCGGCTTGCGACAGCAAATCGGCGGCTACAAAATCTGGATTGGCTTGTTCGTCAGCAATAACCAAGACCTCTGAAGGTCCTGCGGGCAAATCAATTCCCGTGCCTTTTCTTGCCGCTATAAGTTTTGCGGCGGTTACATATTGATTTCCGGGTCCGAATATTTTATCCACCTTCGGTACACTGGCTGTTCCATAGGTAAGTGCTGCAATAGCCTGGGCGCCTCCAACTTTGAATATGCGTGTAACACCTGTATGTTTTGCGGCATACAAAATTGCAGGGTGGATATTTCCGTTTTTATCTGGTGGACTACATAAGATGATGTTTCGACAGCCTGCCAGTTTAGCTGGTATGGCGAGCATCAATACAGTCGAGAAGAGTGGGGCAGAGCCTCCCGGGATGTACAAACCTACGTCCTGAATTGGTCTGGCCATACGTTTACACACTACCCCTGGCATCGTTTCAACAACCAGTGTATCTCTTATTTGTAATTGATGAAAACTGCGGATGTTTTGGCTAGCCTGTAGAATGGATGTTTTTAGTGACTCCTCAAGTTGATTCTCTGCAGCCGTTATTTCGTCGGTAGAGACTTCAAGTTCGTTCAGATCACACCCATCGAATTGGAGGGTTAGATTTTTTATAGCCAGATCACCCTGACTTTTTACTTTCTCAAAAATGCCGTTCACCTTTTCTTCCAAATCAGCTTGTTCCTGGACAGGCCTGGTTGCTATTTGACTCCAATGATCTTTAGTAGGATTGACTATAATTTTCATGGGATCATTTTTTCGATTGGTAAAACCAGAATGCCTTCTGCTCCGTTCTCCTTTAGCACATCAATTTTTTCCCAGAAATCATTTTCTTCCACCACGGCGTGCAGTGAGGACCAACCGCTTCGACTCAGCGGCATGATGGTTGGGCTGTTCATTCCTGGAATGATTCTGGTAATATTCGAAATGGCATCCGTTGGAATATTCATCAGAATGTATTTTTTATTCCGCGCTGAGCGTACGGCATCCATTCGGAACAAAAGTTTTTCAAGAATTTCAGCTTTCTCAGTGGACAGCTCTGGATTGGCGATGAGCATTGCTTCTGAAACCAGAACAGTCTCCACTTCTTTCAACCCATTACTCAGTAAGGTGCTACCTGTACTGACCAAATCGCAAATCGCATCAGCTAGTCCGATGCCCGGAGCGATTTCAACCGAACCACTGATTTCATGGATACTGGCTGCAATACCGTTGGCTTTTAAAAAGGCCTCCGTAATCACTGGGTAGGAGGTGGCGATATTTTTTCCCTGAAGCCATTGTGTGCCGGAATAATGATCAGATCGGGGTACGGCAATGGCGAGTCTGCATTTGGCAAAGTCTAGTTTTCGCGCGATCCGGCAGAGTGATCGTTTTTCAATGAAAACATTCTCGCCGATAATGCCTGCATCAGCCACACGATCGGCTACATATTGAGGGATATCATCGTCACGAAGAAAGAGCAACTCTACCGGGAAGTTTTGAACAGAGGTTTTTAATTGATCGCGTCCATTTTGTAACAACAGGCCACAATCACGTAACAGATCGATGGAACCATCGTGGAGTCTTCCGGATTTTTGAACTGCAATTCTTAGTTTCTCTTTCATAATTGTTTTTGTTCTAAATGAAAAAAGGCTCGCCAGATCAGTGGCGAGCCTTTTGGTTTAGGATTTTTATAGTCAACTACCAATGCCTCATGCCACTGCGATGTTCGTCGCTGTGATGATGTACATGATGCAGATGGTTTTTGGGTGCAGTCATTGTTAATTCAGTGGCAAATAAAACAGAGGTATCCTAAAAATCCAACTGGTCTTGCTGGTTTAGCTCCTCAACGGGATGTTTTTTAGTACCCAACGGTGATACTTGAGTGAAATTTTAAGAAACTAGTCCATCATTTGGCGCTATTTTTGCCCTAGTGGTGCCCATGAAGAAGATCGATAAACTAGTGTTAGGCTCCTTTCTCGGACCCTTTATACTCACCTTTCTGGTGGTGGTCTTCATACTGCTTACCCAGCACATGCTCAAATATTTTGATGACATCATCGGAAAGGATCTTGGCTGGGGAGTTTTAGGAAGCTTGCTCTTTTACTTTGCCGTTTGCATGATTCCCGTGGCGTTGCCTTTAGCCATACTTCTTTCCTCCCTCATCACATTTGGTAATCTTGGCGAGCACTTCGAGCTAACAGCCATTAAAAGTTTAGGGATTAATCTGGTGCGCGCCTTAGCACCAATTTCCGCCATGGTACTTGTGCTTACCGGAGTTGCTTTTCTTGCCAATAATAATCTGGTTCCTAAGGCGGCGTTGGAGGCCTATTCGTTACTCTACGACATCAAACAAAAAAAGCCTTCCCTTGATTTGAAGGAAGGAGCTTTTTATGGCGCAATACCGGAAGTAAATATTAAAGTGGAGAAAAAATTTCCGGATGGGGAGACTCTGAAGGGAGTGATCATT
>JBMSPY010000171.1:0-5156 GCA_049423005.1 Cyclobacteriaceae bacterium | reverse complement strand
TTAAAATAATTTCACTCCAACTGGCCTTTCCGGCTCGAACAATTTCTTGTCGCCATTGGTACAATTGCTCGTGAATATTTATACGAACCGGACAGACATCAGTACACGAGCCACATAAGGTACTGGCAAAGGGCAAGGAGCTGTATTTCTCCAAATCTACCCCAGGGGAAAGGATCGAACCAATCGGACCAGGAACGGTGGCCTGGTAACTGTAGCCACCACTTCGCCTGTAAATAGGGCATGTATTCATGCAGGCCCCGCATCGGATGCATTTCAAACTACTTCTGAATTTTTCACGCCCCAATTGAGTTGTTCGACCATTGTCAACTAAGATCAAATGAATTTCCTGGCCCTCGCCAGGCGCGTGAAAATGCGATGTGTAGGTGGTTATGGATTGCCCAGTGCCGCTTCGCGCCAATAAACGGATAAACACACCCAGATGCTCCGCCTGCGGAATAAGCTTCTCGATTCCCATACTCGCAATATGAACCGGTGCTAAATGAACGCCCATATCCGCATTACCCTCATTGGTGCAAATAACAAACCCTCCCGTTTCAGCAATTCCAAAATTTACACCCGTCAATGCTGCATCTGCATTGAGGAATTTTTCCCGTAAATGCTTCCGTGCCGCGCGCGTAAGATACTCCGGGTCCTCATTTCCAGGTTCAGTTCCAATTTCCTGTTGAAAAATTGTACTGATCTCCTTTTTCTTGAGATGAATGGCAGGCAGAACAATATGACTTGGCGGCTGCTTGGCAAATTGAACGATGCGCTCTCCCAAGTCGGTATCTACCACTTCAATTCCTCTGGATTCCAGAAACGGATTGAGATGACATTCCTCTGTAAGGATACTCTTACTTTTAACAACTCGATTAATCTTACGCTTACGTAAAATCTCATAAACCAATTGATTATGCTCCGTCGCATCTTTTGCCCAGGAAACCTTAATGCCATTTTCTAGAGCCCGGGTTTCAAACTCAGTGAGATAATGATCCAGCCTGGAAAGCGTATGGTCTTTAATGTCTGAAGCCAACTGACGAAGTTGCTCCCATTCTTTCACCTGCTCAACAGCGCGATCGCGTTTACTGCGAACCATCCAAAGTGTTTCATCATGCCACTTGGTACGCAGCTGATCCTTGATAAATTCAGAGGCTTTTTGAGCGTGCGTCATTTCACAGAACCGTTTAAAATTTCAGCAAAATGAACTGTGCGCAAGGCTAGACCCTGTCTTCGGATCAAGCCTTCCAAATGCATCAGACAGGAAACATCTGCACTGGTTATAAACTCAGTACCAGCGGAGAGGTGATCCGCAATTCGGTCATTACCCATCTGTACACTAACCGCCTCCTCCTTAACCGCAAAAGTGCCACCAAACCCACAGCATTCATCAACTCGGGAAAGGGTTACCCACTCTATTCCGCTTACTTGAGAAAGTAAGTTTTGAACGCTATTTAAATGAGGCTCCGGAGATTCAGAGCAAGTACCAAGACGTAAGCCTCTCAAACCATGGCAACTTTGATGAAGACCAACTTTATGCGGAAAGGAAACACCGGAAAAATCAACACGGACAATCTTCGTTAAAAATTCAGAAAGCTCGAGGATTTTATTTCGCACATGAAGTACCTGAGGCTTCTGATCAAGAAAATCATAATGATGTCGGACATGCATGGTGCAGCTTCCCGAAGGACAAACTATCCAATCAAAAGAAGAAAAATGATCGACAAATTGTTCCGCTGAAGAGTGACTTTCAGCCTCAAATCCTGAATTCGCTAGTGGCTGGCCGCAACACGTTTGATCCGAAACATATTCGACAATACAACCACATTTTTCAAGTAACTCCAATGTAGCAATCCCTACCGACGGGTAGAACTGATCAATATAACAGGGTATGAATAATCCAATTCGCATGTTCCGCTACTGTACACTCAGGTCAAATATTTTTTCCATGATCTTCCACTTTTCACCAGGTTGAGCTGTGGGCAATGCCTGTTGATACGTCCACATTAACTGCTCCCACTCTTCTACTTTAGGATTATGAGCATCCATGATCGTTTTACGTTCAAATGAAAAATCATCTTCTGCATCGACAATCATAAATAAGCGATAATCCACTAACCAGATTTCCATATTAAGAATACCGGAATCCTTAATGCTTTTGGTAATCTCTGGCCATATTTTTTCATGATGTACTTTATAGGAATTAACCACCGTGGGATCTGGCTTCAAATCAAGAGCAAGACAATAGCGTTTCATAGGCTACTCTGTGGATTATCTTCAGAAACGACCTGGTGACCCGACCATCCATACCAGGCTACGACCAGAAAACAAGCGGCAGGAACCAAATAGGCCCACTGAATCTGGGATTGATCGGATATGAAACCCATCAACAAAGGAAAAAAGGCTCCACCAGCAATAGACATGACCACAAGTGAAGAGCCAATGGGAGTATCCTCTTTTAAATTCTGAATCGCCAGTGAAAATATGGTTGGAAATAAAATGGACTCGAAAAATGGAACAGCCATCAGCGCCCAGACCGCCAAAGGACCATTGGCCAGTGAGGCTACCAAGAGGAGAACCATACAAATGAAAGAATAAAGCGTTAGCAATTTAGGAGCCGACACAAACCGCATAAAAAAGGTTCCGGCAAATCGACCAATCATAAAACCGAGCATAGCCATACTCAGCCAAAATGCAGCATCCTTTTCCGGAATATCGGAAGCCTGTCGTGCAAACCGAATAAAAAAACTGGTCACACAAACCTGTGCGCCAACATAAAAAAACTGGGTAAGAACCCCCCAACGCAAGTGGCGGTGACGCAGGGCCTTTACAATACCTGAAGGACGTGTGGAAGATTCTTCCGAAGCCTCAGGCATCTTCGTAGCCCAAATTAAAACAGCTACCAAAAAAACAGTTAGTGCAATAATCAAATAGGGAATCTTAACTGCATCAGCCTCCATTTGCAGGTATTGTTCAAAATCCTGTGAAGAAAATGAAGCCATCTCCTCATTAGTATATTCCACACCACTGAGGATCCACAATCCACCAGCATAGGGCGCAATAAAGGCACCAAATCCGTTGAACGACTGAGCTAAATTCAAGCGTGCAGTGGCCGTCTCAGGCTTTCCCAATAAAGTGATGTAAGGATTAGCCGCAGTTTCAAGAAAAGCACATCCAGATGCAATGATGAATAAAGCCGTTAGAAACAAGGCATACATTCGACTATCTGCAGCAGGTATAAATAAAAGTGCTCCAACGGCATACAAAATCAGTCCGGCCAGAATTCCTTTTTTATAACCAAATTTTTTCATGACCATACCCGCTGGCAAGGCCATCAGGAAATAACCGAAGTAAACTGCTGAATCAATCAGTGCAGATTGAAAGTCGCTGAGCTGACAAGCTTTTTTTAAATGCGGAATCAGAATAGGTTCCAGATTGTGGACAAATGCCCATAGAAAAAAGAGGCTCGTAACTAAAATAAATGGGAATAGTAAATCTCTCTTTTCAATTTTAGTCATAAGGGTCTTCAGTTAATCGCCCGATCCAGATGGACATAACCACCATCGACATACATCAACTGCCCTGTTGTATGTGAGGATCGTTCAGAAAGCAAAAAGACAGCCATATTGGCAATCTCCTGCTCCGTAGTCATGCGTTTACCAAATGGAATACGATTAGAAATTTCACGAAGCTTTTGCTCCGAATTCGAAAAGGATTCTACCCACTTCTTATAAAGTGGCGTGTAGCATTCAGATACGATAATGGCATTAACGCGGATTCCAAAGGGCAATAATTCAACGGCCCATTCACGGGTCAAGGCATTTCTTCCGCCGTTGGCCGCGGCATAACCACTGGTTCCACCTTGTCCGGTCTCTCCGGTTTTAGACGATATGTTCAGGATGGCCCCACGACTCTTTTTCAGATAAGGCAAACAGTGATGAGCCATTAAAAAATAGTGAACCAGGTTTTTATGGAGTGAGCTGATAAAAGAAGAATAATCACCCTTCTCCAAACCTACTCCATCATTTACTCCGGCATTATTTACCAATCCGTCTACCCTTCCATAGGTTTTAACAAGTTGTTCCACCACGAACTGACACGCTGTTGGGTCGGTAAGTTCAGCCGTAATCTCAATGGACTCTGGTGAAGAAGAAGATATCTCAGCCAGAAGACGCAGATTATCTTCCTGATTTCTTCCTACAATTACAGGGATGGCACCCTCCGCCGCCAAAGTCCGCACAATTCCCTCACCAATACCTTTGGCTCCGCCTGTAACCGGAACAACTTTATTTTTTAAGAATAAATCCATGAATCAGATGAACTAAAGATACTGAGTTAATTGAAAAAAACGATTGGGAAGGCAACTATCCCAATAAATGATAGAAATGAACAGCGTTATTGTGAAATATCGCCTGACGCTCAACCTCGCTCCAGGTAGAGAAGTAATGGTGAACCACCTCAAGTTGTTGTGGGTAGGTGGCCGACAATAGACAGACCGGCCAATCCGATCCATACATCATACGACGGGCACCAAATACATTGGAAACTACATCGAGGTAAATTGTAAAATCCTCTTTTTTCCAACTTCTCCAAATGGCCTCAGTTACCAAACCAGAAACCTTGCAGTACACATAATCGAGCCGAGAAAACTTTTTTAAATCTGCGGCCCATGCTTTCCACTCGCCGGAACGGATTGGCGGCTTAGCCAAATGATCAATCACCAGATTGGCGCCCGGAAAACGATTACAAAATTCAACAGCCATGGAAAGCTGATGATCAAGAATCAGGATGTCGTACGTATAACCCTTCGACAAAATCTTTTCTATTCCATTTACAAAATCTGGTCGCAGCATAAATTCAGGATCTGCCTCACCCTGTACGATATGCCGAAAACCTTTAAGCAGATTGAATTGGGAGAGTCTTGATAACTCCTGATCCAGTTCAGAGGAGCGTAGATCAATCCAGCCAACAACTCCTTTAATAAAGGGATTTGTTTGAGCCTGCTGAAGAAGAAATTCGGTTTCGTGCAGTGACTGATCGGCCTGAACAGCCACAGTCCCCGTTATTCCTGAGGTTTTTAATAACGGCTCAAGATCCTGAGGGTAAAAATAGCGACGAAGCGCCTGCATATCGGAAGTGATCCAGGCATCACGAACGGG
>JBMSPY010000170.1:0-5158 GCA_049423005.1 Cyclobacteriaceae bacterium | reverse complement strand
TCGTTGAATCATTTACCTTCAGAGATTCGAAGTCAGACGGAAAATCGCTCAATTGCGTTACCGCTGAAAACTGACTGCGGGTTAGTTCGGTAGCCCAGTGTGCCGCATCCAACAAGTGAACATCACGATCAAACTGCAGCACCTGCTCTGGAAAACACGTCCATTGCACAAGATCAACCAGATGCGTCGTTACATCCACCAACCCTTCCCCCTGCTGCCGGACATCCATAAACCAGGCTGGTCGTACCAACGGAGCACCGGATACATTCTTATAAAAATGGTGAACACTCTCTTTTACTACGGCCGGCGCTTCCTGCGATCCTTTTTGCCACTCACCGAAAATCTCCGGAATCATCGATAACTCGCGTTGCAGAATCGTCGTGATCTCATATCGCTCCGTCATGATGTCGTACAACAACTGACCGTTTTTTTCAGCCAAAGCAAAAGAACTCCGGAGCACCTCAAGTTGTTCCGGCTCAATCACCATCGGTTTATCGGCCAGCACATCCAATCCGGATTCGATACTCCGGGCGATGTAGTTGGATTTGTTGCGGTTGTTTCCGGCGAGCACCACCACATTGCCTTTACGTTCCTGCAGCATCCGATCCAAAAAGTCTGCACCGGAATACACTTCCGTTTTCCATTCTGTCGGATTTTCCGCACGTGTATTGTAGCCCTCAATTCGGCCCAAATGCCATTCCAAATCCTTACCCGTCGGCGCATACACATAAACCGTCGAATCAATTCCCGCAATCATCGTCTTCTGCACCAACGCCGCGTGAAAGTGACCGGGGTTTAGGGTGAGGAGACGCACGAGATCAGGTTTTTCCTGGCATGACGTAAGCATGAAGCAAAGAAGTACAGCGAAGAAAGAGTTGATGTTTAAATTTAGGGACATAAGCTGGAGAACTTATTAAGTTTTCAGATTTCAATTTTCAGTTTTCAATTAGGTTTCAGTTTACAGATTTTAGTGGCCCAACTAAAAACCAAAAATTAAAAACTAAAAACCAGCTTCCGGCTCCTGCTGACTCAAACAATGCCACGAACCTAATCCCCAGATAACATCGAGGGAATCGATGCCGACGACCTTGCGATCAGGGAAACAGGACTGAAGAATAGTTAGTGCACGGTCGTCATTCTTGTCACGGAACGTGGGAACCGCTACACAAGCATTGGCGATGTAGAAATTTGCATAACTGGCCGGCAGTCGCTGACCTTCATACACAACCGGACCAGGCATTGGCAGCTCAACAACCTTAAGCGCAGATCCATCGCGTAGCGTCATCTTACTCAGCAGCTCGGCATTTTCTTTTAACGGAACATAATTTTCATCGCGCTGATCAGACTCTATAACCGTAACCACCGTATCGCGATTGATGAATCGGGTGATGTCATCCACATGGCCATCGGTATCGTCGCCGACAATGCCATCGCCAAGCCACAACACCTGATCGACGCCGTAAAATTCTTTCAGATAAACCTCGATCTGAGTTTGATTGAGGTGGGGATTGCGATTCGGATTCAACAGACACGACGTTGTGGTTAGCAGCGTTCCGTCGCCATTGAAATCGACGGAGCCCCCTTCCATGACAATACCGGGATAAATCACCGGCAGCCCAAGATGCGCAGCCACCTTGGTCGGGATATCGTCATCCAAATCAAAAGGCGGATATTTATTTCCCCAGGCATTGTAGCCCCAATCGACAATTACTTTGGAAGGATGCGCTCCGCTCTTCACCAGAAAAGCAGGTCCGTGATCGCGGCACCAGGCATCGTTGGTCGGATGAAAATGAAATCGTATTCGATTCAGATCGACCCCTGCCCTTTCGAGCTGATCGATTGCAAACCGACGCATCCTTTCATCTGCTACATTGATGTTGACCAACTCGCCGGCAGACACCTCTTTAATAAAAGCCGCATAAGCCGGAAAGATCGTTTGAATTTTACCTGGCCATGAGGCTTCCTTATGAGGCCAGCTTAGCCACGTCGAACGATGGGTAGCAAACTCAGCAGGAAACGAGTACCCTAGCGACCGGGGTGTTTTATCGGTTTCGATACCCAATGCCCGGAAAGAAACCGGACTACTCATCTAAATATCTTTTGGTGATGGGCTGATAGGAATCTATTCTTCTATCGCGAAGGAACGGCCAATGCGTGCGGTAATTGTCGCTCTGCTGCAGATCGATGGTTTCGACATGAACTTCTTCTTGATCGTGCGACGCCTGATACACGATGCGTCCGAAAGGATTGGCTACGAAAGAGCCGCCCCAGAATTTCATGGCGCCGTTTTGCTCAAATCCACAACGGTTAACGCTCACCACAGGAACACCGTTCGCTACGGCATGACTCCGCTGAATGGTCTGCCAGGCACCGTATTGTTCGTTGTTGGTCGCCTCATTCTGCGCTGTTGACCAACCGATGGCGGTAGGATAAAACAGAATCTCGGCACCCATCAAGGCAGTGATGCGTGCGGCTTCCGGATACCACTGATCCCAACAGATCAACACACCAATGGTGGCAAACTTTGTTTTAAATGTTTTGTAACCCAGATCGCCGGGCGTGAAATAGAATTTTTCGTAGTACGACGGATCGTCGGGTATGTGCATCTTCCGGTACTTGCCCAGGTAGGAACCGTCGGCATCCAGAACAGCCGTGGTGTTGTGGTACAAGCCATTCGCGCGCTTTTCAAACAACGAAGCCACGATCACCACACCCAGTTCAGCGGCAAGCTTTCCCAAGATTTCGGTAGATGGACCGGGAACCGCTTCGGCAAGCTTGAAGTTTTCATAATCCTCCACATCGCAGAAATACAGCGAGCGGAACAATTCCTGCAGACAAACAATCTGCGCACCTTTTTTGGCGGCCTCGCGAACGCCGGCAACAGCCTTTTGGAAATTTTGTTCCGGATCTCCTGAACAGGACATCTGGACCAATCCGATGTTTACGTTTCGGTGATGTGAATTCATACCGCGAAAATAGAAGAAAGTTTGTGCTCTTCGGAATGGCAGTGGCGAGGCCAACAGGACCCTAAAATGAAAAAAGGCCGGGAAAGCCGACCTTTTCTCTATACCGCAAAAGAGTGTTACGCCTTCTTGGCCTTGAACTCTTCTTTAATCTTTTCGACATCCACGCCCTTGATGACCGGCTTGAAGTTCTGATTCTTCAAATTAACCCTTCTTTTAGAGGAGACGGATTTGTCTTTACGATTCTTGCGCTTTAACCGGGTAACTGACATAACAATAGCGTTTTGTGAATGAGGCGCGAAGATAAACGGGGGGGTTGAAGTTTACAAATGTGTGCCCCGATTTCGCTAGTTTTACCCTGTTTTATGGAAAAACCAACCCTTCCCAAAGGCACCAGAGACTTCGGACCGGCCCAAATGGCCAGACGGCTGTTCATTTTAGACACCATCCGGACCGTCTTTAAAAAGTACGGTTTCCAGCCACTGGAAACACCTGCCATGGAAAACCTGTCTACCCTCACCGGTAAATACGGGGAAGAAGGGGATCAATTGTTGTTCCGGATCCTGAATTCAGGAGACTTTCTGAAAGAAACCGACCCCGCCGTACTCACAGAAAAAAATTCTAAAAAAGCCGCCGCTCAAATCAGCGAAAAAGGACTGCGGTATGACCTTACCGTTCCCTTTGCCCGCTACGTGGTAATGAATCAGCACGAACTGGCCATGCCGTTTCGCCGCTACCAAATCCAACCCGTCTGGCGTGCCGATCGCCCTCAAAAAGGACGGTACAGAGAGTTTTATCAGTGCGATGCCGACGTTGTAGGCACCGATTCACTTTTGTGCGAAGCTGAGATCATCCTGATGATCAAGGAGGTATTTGAAGGTTTGGGCCTGTCGGATTACCAGATCAAAATCAATCACCGTGATGTGTTGACCGGCCTCGCCGAAATGGCCGGTGCACAAGGAAAGGAAGGCGCGTTTTTTGTCGCGCTGGATAAGCTCGATAAAATCGGTGAAGAAAAAGTCAAAGAAGAACTGGCTACCAAAGGAATCAGCGGAGCCGGAACGGACCGTGTATTTGATCTGCTCCGAAGCAACGCTACCGATCTTCAGACTTTAAAATCACTTTTCACCGGAGCCGGACAAAAAGGATTATCCGACCTGGATCAGGTCTTTACCCTTTCCGGAAACATTCCACAGGTTCAGTTCGATTTGTCGCTGGCGCGCGGATTGAGTTATTATACCGGTTGCATTTTCGAGGTCAAAGTTCCCTCTTCCGGCATTGGATCGGTCTGTGGCGGAGGTCGCTACGACAACCTAACCCAGGCCTTTGGGGCCAAAGAAAAACTTTCCGGCGTTGGTATTTCCTTCGGCATCGACCGGATCTACGATGTACTCGACATTCTGAATCTGTTCCGACCCGATCAGGAACGCGGCACCAGAATTCTGCTGTGTCATTTTGATGAAGCCACCCGCAGCCACGCCTTTCGACTGGCAGTTCAACTACGAACATCCGGAATCGCTACTGAAGTATTTCCCGATGTCGTCAAAATCAAAAAAGAACTCGAGTACGCCAATAAAAAATCGATTCCCTTTGCCGCCATCATCGGTGAAGAGGAAATGAAAACGGAAACGATCACACTGAAAGATCTGACCAGCGGACAGCAGGAAAAAGTTAGTCTGCAGGACCTCATTAAAAAACTCAACGGATGAGAACGCGCCATCTGGTCTCCCCTGCCGTATTGGAAATTGATTTTTTTGATCAATTGCTGACCGATGTTTCCCTGGGGTTATCCGATCTGGCGAAAAAAAATATCAAAACGTGTCGCGATTATCTCGACCAAAAAATTGCCGATGCCCCCTATGCCATTTACGGCATCAACACAGGCTTCGGCTCGTTGCACGACCGGAATATCCCATCGGATAAACTGGAATTGCTCCAGGAAAATCTGGTGATGTCGCACGCGTGCGGCACCGGACCGGAAGTGCCGGAAGAGATCGTGCGGCTGATGTTGTTTTTAAAAATTCAATCGTTAGCCTACGGTCATTCCGGCGTTCAGCCTGAGACAGTGGAGCGGCTGATTGTCTTATTTAATGAAGAGGCCTATCCTGTTATCTATCAATTCGGATCGCTTGGCGCTTCCGGTGATCTGGCACCCCTAGCCCATCTTTCCCTTCCTCTGTTGGGTAAAGTAGAAG
>JBMSPY010000169.1:0-5162 GCA_049423005.1 Cyclobacteriaceae bacterium | reverse complement strand
GTCATGGCAAAAGATTCAAGCAAGAAGTATTGGAAGTTGAGCACAACGGCATCAGCGTTGCTGATGTTCTAGCCATGACGGTTGATGAGGCGCTCGAGTTTTTTAAAGATAAAAAGTCGATTTACGATCGACTGTTACCGCTCGCGGAAGTTGGACTTGGTTATGTTCAGTTGGGCCAATCCTCGAGTTCACTCAGTGGTGGCGAGGCTCAGCGCGTGAAGCTGGCTTCGTTTTTAGGAAAAGGTTCGCCTTCGGAAAAAAATGTTCTGTTCATTTTTGATGAGCCCACCACCGGTCTTCATTTTCACGACATCAGTCGATTGATGAAAGCCATTCAAGCGCTAGTCGATCGCGGACACAGTGTGATCATCATCGAGCACAATCTTGAAGTCATCAAGTGCGCCGACTGGATGATCGACCTTGGTCCTGAAGGTGGCGAAGCAGAAGGCGGTTATATTGTTGCGCAGGGCACGCCGGAAGCCGTTGTGAAAAAGGGTAAAGGTTATACGGCGAAATTCTTGAAAGACAAGATCTCTTAATGTCTTAATAAATTCTCTATTGATAAAAGTGGTCCACACCTTTAAAGGCACTTCACTCTTATCTCGCTCTGGTCACACCACCAACTCAAACTCAAGAAAACTTTTCGTCAACTAAACCCGATGATAATCGGCCTTCCAGTTCTTGATGGCCTTTTTAATATCTTTTGCTTTTAAGTTTTCCGCCACAGCCCTGTTCACCAGCCCAACAAACTCTTCATCCGGCGCAAAGCGCAGCGCAATGATTTGAGATATTCTTAATTCTTTCGGAAGAAGTTTTCCAGTCAATACATAATGACGCAAATTCTCTTCAGCCCTAATGGCGCGGTCCTGAGCCTTCAGCGGAAATAATCTGGTGTAGGCCGCAACAATAAGCAGAGTAAACGTAATCAGGCAGATCAAAACCGCGGTAAGTCGGTCCTCCGGGTTTGACAGATAGAGATTGTAAATGCTGCCGATTATGGCCAGCGTCATGGCAGCATAACCTATTTTATGGTAGCCGAATACAATCTGAGCGTGATTTTCTAAGCTTTGTTGCTTCATCGGAGGGTTTTTTGGAGGGGATATCTAATAATTGAACAAAATTAAACTTTAATTTAAAAAAACTAAACACTGTTCACTAAATTTGCCCGCACGCTAAATCAATGGGCATCAACGAAAGAAGACTCCGGCATAAGGCAGATCTCAAAAAAGAGATCCTTACCGCAGCCCGTGAACTTTTTACTGAAAAGGGATGGGAATCCACCTCCATCCGCAACATCGCAGAGAAAATAGAGTACTCACCCGCCACCATCTACCTTTACTACAAAGACAAAAATGAGATCATCTTTGACCTGCACCGCGAAGGATTTCGCCTGCTGGTCAATTATTTGGATGTTCTACAGGGTGTAAACAACCCCTTTGAACGCCTGAAGGCCATGGGTCGCTCGTACATCCGCTTCGCCCTTGAAAATCAGGATACTTACAAGCTTCTCTTCGTAATGGAAGAACCTATGCAGCATGTGGACAGCTGCGCAGCCATGGACTGGGATGAAGGCGATAAGGCATTTAACCTGCTGATGAATACCGTGCAAGACTGTCAGAAGCAGGGATATTTTACAAAACTTCAAACCGCAAACCTGTCCTTCGTGATTTGGAGTACCATGCATGGTCTCTGTACGCTGCGATCAAGCGGTCACCTGGGCCATGTCGGCATTGTCCGAAACAACAAACAGGATCTTGACGACCTGCTCACCGCTGCTTATGAGGAATTCGTCATTATGCTGGAACGACTTCACAACTAATTTTTTTATCTGTCACTTAACAGTGTTTAGTATGAGAACGGTATTTACAATTTGCTCTTTTTTAGCTCTTTGGCTCGTTTTTTCAATGCCTCTTAAAGCACAGGAAAAAGAAACAGCCCTGGATGGATTTGTCCGCTATGGACTGGAAAACAATCTGGTCCTGAAACAAAAAAACATCACTCTGGAACAAGCTCTGCTGGCACTCAAAATGGCCAACGGAATGTTCTCACCCTCCATCACCTTACTTGGAAATTTCACCAACGGTACTGGAGGAAGAAGCATATCGTTTCCAGTCGGTGACCTGCTGAATCCAGTTTACTCCACCCTCAACCAACTCACCGCCTCTCAGAATTTTCCAACGATTGAAAACGTAAACACAAATTTTTTTCCAAGAGATTTTTATGATGTGCGGGCACGCACTTCCATGCCACTGTTTAACACCGATCTGGTCTTTAACCGCAGAATTAAAGAAGGTCAGGTCCGGCTGCAGGAAATGGAAGTTAAAATCTACCAGCGTGAACTCATCAAGAATATCAAAATCGCCTATTTCAATTATCTAAGTGCCCGCGAAAGCCTGGCGATCTATGAGAGCGCAATGGAGCGGGCCCATGAGGGAAAACGCGTGAACGAATCCCTTCTGGCCAACGGTAAAGGATTGCCCGCTTACATCCTTCGCTCCGAAAGTGAAATTGAAACAATAAAAGGTCAGCTAGTAGAGGCTGAACGCAATTCAGAAAACGCGAAAATGTTTCTGAATTTTCTACTAAACCGTGAGGCCTCAACTGAAATTGAAACAAGCTTTACTCCAGACCTTTCCAATATTGTGAGTCTTCTCGCCCATGAAGTCAGCGCTCAACAACGAGAAGAACTTATTCAATTACAGCACGCACTGGATATCAACCAGCAGGTAGTGAAAATGAACAAACTGTTTTGGTCACCGCGCTTGAGTGGATTCATTGATTTGGGGGCACAAGCAGAAAATCTTGAATACAACCGTAATGCCCGTTATCAACTCACAGGTCTACAACTTGAAATGCCACTTTTCGCAGGATTTAACAACAAACAAAAAATTAACCAGTCAGAACTTCAGATAAAAAATTCTGAATTAAATCTTCAGATGGTCCGTCAACAGCTGCACATGGTTGCCAATGTTTCTCTGAATGCACTAATCAGCTCGTACCAAAATTATCAGACCGCAATCAGGCAAGTGGCAGCCGCCCGAAGCTATCAACGGTTAATTGAAAAAGGATACAAGGAAGGCGTGAATACATTTCTTGAAGCCGTTGATGCGCGCAATCAGCTCACCAGCGCCGAACTGCTCCTTCGTCTGAATCTATATAAGGTCCTTATCGCTGAAGCAAGTCTTGAACGGGAAACAGCTTCCTACCAATTGAATTAAAAACATCACCACCATGAATAAATATTATTTACACCTTATCGTCCTGATACTGATCATGCAAAGTTGCAGTCAGCCTGATAAAAAGATACAAACTACTCCTTCCGAAACAGAACGGATACCAGTGCAAGTACAGGAACTAAAAAAAAGTTCTGTTCAGCTGTCCGTTCAGACTTCCGGTCAGTTCAGTACCGATGACGAAACAATGCTGGCCTTTAAAACCGGTGGCGTTATTGAAAAGATTTTGGTTTCAGAAGGAGATGCTGTGCGAAGCGAACAAGTCCTTGCACGACTGAACCCAACCGAGATTGACGCTCAGGTTGAACAGGCACAGCTGGGACTTGACAAGGCCATGCGTGATTTCCGTCGTGCTGAAAATCTCTATCGCGATAGCGTGGCCACATTAGAGCAGTTTCAAAATGCGCAAACAGCCATGAAAGTTGCTGAGCGCCAGCTGGCAGCAGCCAAATTCAATCAATCCTACTCTGAAATCCGCGCGCTAAGCAATGGCTTTGTACTTCGGAAACTGGCCAACGAAGGGCAGATGATCGCACCCGGTACTCCTGTATTGCTCACAAATGGAGCAAGCAAAGGAAAGTGGTTATTAAAAGTAAGTGTTAGTGACCGCGAGTGGTCAGCAATCCAGGTCGGCGATGGGGCCACTATCACAAGTGATGCCTTGCCAAACAAAATCTTTGAAGCCATTGTCTCACGTAAATCTGTTGGTACCGACGCGCTCAGCGGCACATTTACTATTGACCTGCAGGTGAAAAATCCTTCAGGACTCGCCTCCGGATTATTTGGTCATGCCGTCATCAGAACATCACAAAACCAACCCTCCTGGCAAGTTCCCTACGAAGCCATTCTGGATGGAAATGCAGCTTCTGGTTTTGTATTCATCACAAATGATCAGAAATCCGCAAAAAAAATTCCTGTAGTCATTGGACAGATTGAAAAGAATTATGTCACCATCCTTTCCGGACTTGACAGCGCCCGTTTTCTGATCATTAGTGGTAGCGCATATCTAAAAGATGGATCACCCATCTCTGTACAATAAATATCTGTTGACAGATTGAAGCTCATCATCCTATGAAGATTTCCGATTACGCAGTAAAAAATTACCAGTTCACCCTCGTTATTTTCCTGATGGTGGTTGCACTGGGCATTGTGACCGTCTTAACCATGCCGAGGTCAGAAGACCCGGAGCTCAATGCTCCTCAATTTCCGATTGTGGTCGTTTTTCCGGGCACAAGTCCGGAAGATATGGAGGAACTGGTCGCCGAACCTCTTGAAAGGGAGATCTCGCAGCTGGACAATATCAAACGAATCGTAACCAGCATCAGCGATGGCGTCGTCGTAATGTTTGTTGAATACGACTACGAGAGTGATGTGGAAGAAAAATATTCTGAACTCGTGCGGGAGGTCAATGCGCTACGTGGTGAATTGCCTGCCAACATCACGAGCCTGGAGGTCAGAAAAGTCACGCCGTCCGATGTGAATGTTATACAAGCCGCGTTGGTATCCGAAAATGCCTCACGTGAATCTTTGAAAAAGCATGCAAAAAAACTGCAAGAACAACTTGAGCAGATCAGACAACTCAAAAAAGTAAAGATCCACGGAATACCTGATCCGATTGTGCGCGTAGATCTCAGACTTGATAAAATGGCTCAGCTTCACATTCCATTGAACGCCGTCGTTGGCAATCTGCAGAGTGAAATCGCCAATATTCCTGGGGGAAACATCAATGCGGGAAATAAATCATTTAATGTAAAAACGAGCGGAGCGTATCATAATGCCAGTGAAGTCCGCAATACCATCGTATTCTCTGCCGGAGGCCGAAACATTACTCTGGGGGATATCGCACAAGTTTACGATACCTTTCAGGATGAAGTCCACATCACCAGACTGAATGGTCACCGAAGCATCATCATCACCGCTGCGCTAAAG
>JBMSPY010000168.1:0-5172 GCA_049423005.1 Cyclobacteriaceae bacterium | reverse complement strand
GGACGTTTTGTTTTATCGCTTGGTTGCCTAGGTTTTCGGTGGCCCTCAAGGTGACCGAGGCCCTCGAGGTCACCGGTGCTCCAGGTGGCCGAGGTTCTCGAGGCCACCGCTGCTCCACGTGAGGCAACCTTTTTTCAAAAAATCAGTTAAAGAATATTTTGGGTAAAAAACCCATAAAAATCGTTTAGGACTGATTCTTTGATAGTTTTGCGCCCCATGAAAAGGTGTCTTCTGATTGCGGTTGTTGCGACTGCCTTTTTTCTACCCGTCTCCTATGCTTTAGCTCAGCGAACGATCATAAGCGGTAAGGTAACCGATGCTGGTTCAGGAGATCCCATTCCATTTGCCAACGTTTATTTCAAATCCACTCAAGTTGGTACAACCACTGACTTCGAAGGAAATTACCAATTGTCGACAGACCAACCAGCTGACTCTCTCATAGCAGCTTTTGTTGGCTATAAACTAAGGTCAAAAGCCGTTCGAAAAGGAATTACACAAGTCATCAATTTTCAATTGGAGGAAGCAGTTGTCGCCTTGGAAGCGGTGGTTGTAAAACCAGGCGAAAATCCAGCGATTCCGATCATGCGTCAGGTCATTCGAAACAAGGAAAAAAACGATAAGCGAAAACTCTCCGCTTTTGAATACGACACATACACCAAAATTGAAGTCGACGTGGATAATATGACGGAAAAATTCCGTCAACGGAAAATTGTTCAAAAAATAACGGCAGTACTGGATAGCGTTCAGAAAATGGCTGGAGAAGATGGAAATCCAATCCTTCCAATTATGATTTCTGAAAGTGTTTCTAAAGTTTACTATCGTGATGCGCCGGCTCTTAAAAAGGAAAAGATTCTTAAAACCAAAATTACCGGTCTCGGTATTGAAGATGGTACCACCGTAACCCAGATGGTGGGCTCCTCTTTTCAGGAATACAACTTCTATCAAAACTGGTTGAATATTTTAACCAAGGATTTCATGTCGCCATTGGCTGATGGTTGGCGATTGTACTATGAGATGGATCTTATGGATAGTACAATGGTCGATGGTCACTATTGTTACCGTCTGGATTTTTATCCTCGAAGCAAACAGGATTTGGCCTTTACCGGATCCATGTGGATTACAAAAGCGCATTATGCGTTAAAGCAGATTGATGCCACCGTGACCAAGGCAGCTAATTTGAACTTTATTGAAAAGATTCGCATTCAGCAAGAACTTCGACAAGTCGATGGTGACGCCTGGCTTCCCATTAAAAATCGGATTTTGTTCGATGTCAGTGAGTTGACACCCACCTCTGCGGGAATGCTCGCCAAGTTTTATACCAGTAATGAAAATTTTATCGTCGGAAATCCCTATCCCCCTAAGTTTTATGAACGAACCATTGAAACAGCTGAAGATTTTCGTCAGTATGAAGATGAAAAATACTGGGACACATTGCGTCATGAACCCTTAACGGAAGACGAAAGAAATGTTTACCGAATGGTCGATACGCTTCGCAACATTCCCATTGTCAGGACGTACACCGACATTGTTAAGACGGTAGTCGATGGGTACTATAAAGCCGGACCATTAAAGCTCGGGCCCTACCTCAGCGCTGTCAGTTGGAATAACGTGGAAGGATTGCGTTTAACGGCAGGATTTAAAACAACACTTACCTTAAGTAAAAACTGGATTTACCGAGGTCAAATTGGCTATGGATTAATTGACGAGCGGTTTAAGTATCTGCTTTCGGCACAGCGTATACTCGATAAGAAAAATTGGACCACCCTTTCCATTCGTGCCCGAAGGGATGTAGCACGCATAGGCGTGGATGATGAGGCGTTAGCCGATAATCCGCTTTTTCTGGCAGCCTTGCGATGGGGATTTTTCAGGCGCGGATATTATTTTGATGAGTACCGTGTTTCCGCTCAACGTGAATTTTTCCGAGGATTCTCACAACGATTGACCTACAAGTATTGGACCTTTGATCCGACGTATCCGTTTGCGTATTTCGAAAAACCAGGAAGGGGGGATATTTTCAGCACCTTTCAGTCGGCTGAAATTTCTTTAGAAGCCCGCTATGCTAAGGATGAATTATTTATTCAGGACGATAATGAGCGCATCAGTCTCGGCACAACCAAATGGCCGGTGTTTTGGGTGAAATATACCCGAGGATTTAAGGGTATTGCCGGTAGTGATTTTTCTTACGATAAACTTCGGATGATGGTGACCAAGCGCATCCGTACCGGACCGCTTGGAACTGGATACATGACTTTATCCGGTGAATATGTGTTCAACACCATTCCGTATCCCATGCTAGCCCTGCACCTGGGTAACCAATCACCAGTTTACTCTTCCATTACCTATAACCTGATGGATTATGGTGAATTTATTTCAGACCGTTATGTATCGATGCAATACCGTCAGTACCTCGAAGGATTTATTCTGAATCGGTTGCCATTACTTAAGAAATTAAATTGGAGGTTATTGGGTACAGCCAATGTCATTACCGGTGGAATGCGTGAATCCAATCGACAATTGATCTCTCAATTCACGGCCAATGGACTTGAAACTTCTGCTGTTAATTTTCTGGATCGGAAGCCGTACATTGAGTTGGGTTATGGCGTTGAAAATATTTTCCGTTTCCTGCGTGTAGATTTTGTCCACCGCATGACTTACCTCAAAGACCGTCCCGATGCCCGACGTTTTGGCATCTTATTTACTGCCCAGTTTCAACTTTAATTCAACCAAAACCCTGTATCGTCCGGAATTTATTCCGGATCTGTTCTGGACTTAAGTCCAGAACTCCTTTATCCAAAACACTCGCACTTTTTTCCGATCTTTGCCCTCCATAAAAGTGTATATGTCCGAAATTAAAATTTCCCTACCCGACGGAAGCGTTCGTGAGTTTCCAGAAGGTGTTACCGGCTTTGAAATTGCGAAAAGCATCAGCGAGGGCCTGGCCCGAAATGCCCTTTCCATTGAGATCAACGGCGAAATCCGCGATTTATCCCGGCCAGTTCGAGAATCGGCCTCTGTAAAAATCCTTACCTGGAATGACGCTGGTGGTAAGTATACGTTTTGGCATTCCTCGGCCCATTTGTTTGCCGAAGCCCTTGAAGCTCTTTACCCTGGAGTAAAATTTGGAATTGGTCCTCCTATTGAAAACGGATTTTATTACGATGTTGATCTTGGTGATCATATCTTAGGTGAGGAGGGATTGGCTGCTATCGAAAAAAAGATGGCTGAACTTGCCAAACAATCGAATCCATTCTTGCGAAGGGAGGTAACCAAACAACAGGCACTGGAATACTTTAATACGAAAGGCGATCAATATAAACTGGAGCTGATCAACGATCTGCAGGATGGTAATTTCACCGACCTCTGCCGTGGTCCGCACATTCCGGATACCGGGTTCATTAAGGCCATCAAGCTGCTCAATGTAGCCGGTGCCTACTGGAGGGGCAATGAAAAAAATAAAATGCTCACCCGTGTTTATGGCATCACCTTCCCTAAACAAAAAGAGCTTGAAGAGCATTTAAGATTGTTGGAGGAAGCTAAGAAGCGCGACCACCGCAAACTTGGTAAAGAATTGGAGTTGTTTGCTTTTTCTGAAAAAGTGGGCATGGGCCTTCCGTTATGGTTACCGAAAGGTGCCGCACTGCGTGAACGGTTGGAACAATTTATGCGCCGTGCTCAGGTTAAAGCTGGTTACGATCCCGTAGTAACACCACATATCGGTTCTAAAAATCTTTATGTGACTTCTGGCCATTACGAGAAGTACGGCAAGGATTCTTTTCAACCGATCCATACACCGGATGTGAATGAGGAGTTCTTGCTTAAACCCATGAACTGTCCGCATCATTGTGAAATCTATAAAGTTCGACCTCGTTCATACCGGGAGTTACCGGTGCGACTGGCGGAGTTTGGTACGGTCTACCGTTACGAACAAAGCGGGGAGCTTCACGGTCTTACCCGTGTGCGTGGCTTTACGCAGGATGATGCCCACATTTTTTGTCGCCCCGATCAGGTAAAAGATGAATTCAAAAAAGTAATTGACCTGGTGCTTCATGTGTTTACAGCCCTAGGTTTTGAGAATTATACGGCGCAGGTTTCTTTGCGTGATCCCGATAACCGTGAAAAGTATATCGGTAGCGACGAACTATGGGATCGTGCCGAGCGTGAAATTCAAGAAGCGGCAGATGAAAAGGGATTGAAGACAGTTGCCGTAAAAGGTGAGGCTGCCTTTTATGGTCCAAAACTGGACTTCATGGTAAAAGATGCACTGGGACGTAGCTGGCAGTTGGGAACCATTCAGGTGGACTATAATCTTCCTGAACGTTTTGAACTGGAGTACATCGGTGCCGACAATCAGCGTCACCGTCCGGTAATGATCCATCGCGCGCCATTTGGTTCATTGGAGCGTTTTGTGGCTGTGCTTATCGAGCATTGTGCCGGTAACTTCCCGTTGTGGCTGGCACCGGAGCAGATTACCGTATTGCCCATTTCTGAAAAATTCAATGCATACGCGGAAGAAGTCATTGCCTTTTTGAAACTCCGCGACATTCGTGGAACAGTTGATGATCGCGATGAAAAAATTGGTCGTAAGATCCGCGATGCTGAGGTTTCTAAAACGCCGTATATGCTCATCGTAGGGGAGAAGGAAGCTTCTGCCCGTCAGGTATCTGTACGCAAACACGGTACCGGTGACCTTGGATCTTTTGAGTTGACAGCCTTCGCCGAAACGTTCGCCAAAGACGCCGCCATGCCGATCTGATCGGTTTTGTTTTCTTCTTTTTAGTTCCTAATTTTTCAAAGCCCTTCGTTATTCGATTGGTCGTACGCTGTTGCGTGCGGACCACATGCACACGCACACTTAATTGAAAACTGAGATCTGAAAATTGAAAACAAATGAAACTACAAAATAACCCAGCATTCTTTTTCGTCATTTCAATTCTAATTTCTTCCTCGATTGCATCAGGTCAAACGGTTCGTATCGAGGAAACTGATTTCGAAGAATCATCCAACACTTTTAAGGTTATTTACAACATTTCCATCGACGACCAACCCTTCACCTCCTTCCTCTACCGTCCTGACCTTCTTGAAAAACCCGTTCTCTTTCCCGTCTATGCTCCGCAGGGTCCGGTCATTACACGCGGTTATCCGTTGCAACCGCGCGCAGGGGAGCGAGTGGAT
>JBMSPY010000167.1:0-5193 GCA_049423005.1 Cyclobacteriaceae bacterium | reverse complement strand
CAAACCTGGTGGACCATTGAAATACGGTTACCCAAAGAAAATGCCTGGTTCACCACTCGATCATTTTGGCAAAACAACAATGCGCTTGAACAGCCGTATTACACTTGGATGAATACAGGACTTCCGGCAAGTGACGATCTGGAGTTTGTTTACCCAGGCAACTATTATCTTGGTCACGAAGGAGAATTCGCATCCTGGCCGTTAAACCTCAGGGAACATAAAAACATCTCCAGGTATGCAAACAATGATTTCGGAAGTTATAAATCGTATCACGTCTTTGGTCGCTACACAAATTTTTTTGGAGCATACTGGCATAAGGCCAATCAGGGTATGGGACGGTACAGTCTTCACGACGAAAAGGCTGGAAAAAAAATCTGGATATGGGGATTATCTCGACAAGGAATGATTTGGGAAAAATTATTGACCGATACCAATGGTCAATATGTGGAAGTTCAATCTGGCAGGTTATTCAATCAGACCGGTGACGGCAGCTCCCGAACTCCTTTTAAACACTTCGGATTTGAGCCTTACCAAACCGATACCTGGACTGAGTACTGGTTCCCGGTACATGGTACCAATGGATTTGTTTATGGAGATCCCGATGGGGCTCTGAACGTACAGCGTAAAGGTGGTCAGTGGCACCTCTCCTATCAGGCCCTAGGACCTATTGACGGTGCATTGGAAATTATTTCGAACGGATCAACCCGGATTCAAAAGAAAATCAAGCTCACTACTCAGGAAATTTTTCGTGATTCGGTTCTTCACGAGAAAGGAAATCTGGAAATCTATTTAAAAGGAAAACTGATTTTTGAAAATCAGACCAAGGATGGGTTAAGCCGGCCACTGGAATCGCCCGGTGATTTTGATTGGTCATCGGCCTATGGATTTTGGCTGTTGGGTAAAGAGGCGGAACGCAGTCGGAATTATGCACAGGCCGAAAAAAATTATCGTACTGCACTTGAGAGAGATCGTCACTTCGTACCGGCACTTGCCGGAATAGCAGGCCTATTCATACGAAAGGGTGATTACCCACGGGCCCGCGTATTTGCCATGCGTGGATTAGCCGTTGATACCTATGACGCAGATTGCAACTATGCTTTTGCGCAAGCCAGCGCAGCCATGGGAAATAAAGCGGATGCAAAAGATGGATTTGACATCGCCGCACTTTCAACTTCCCACCGAACTGCAGCCTATACACAGCTTTCGAAATGGTATTTAGGCGAGTCCTTGCTCGATGAAGCAATCCATTATGCAAACCGAGCGCTCGAGACCAATACATCAAATTCCGAAGCCCTACAGGTACAGCTAATCGCCTATCGACTGAAACAGGATCAAGGTAATTTCTCCAAAATCAGCAAGATGCTTTTGGAGTTAAATCCATTAAATCATTTTCCCCGAATAGAGAACTGGATCAGTTCCGGTTCAGCTGCCGACAAAAAATCTTTTCAAGACCTTATTCGAAATGAACTGACACATGAAACGTTTTTGCACTATGCCAATTGGTATGCCGAAGCCGGACGATGGAGCGAAGCTGAGGTATTGTTAGATGCAGCACCTGCACATACAGAAATAGCATACTGGAAAGCCTGGCTAAACTTCAAACAAAATAAACCAGAGTGGAAAGCCCTGCTCGAACAAGCGAATGGTCAGTCAACACGTTTGGTATTTCCGTTCAGGCTGCGCTCACGAGAAGTGTTTGAGTGGGCCGAGAGCGAGTCCAACCATTGGAAGACCAAGTATTATCAAGCCTTGATTCAGCATCATCTGGACTTACCATTGGATGCTCAGGAGTTGATCGCAGCCTGTGGCGATGAGCCCAATGAAGCAGCATTTTATTCTTTACGCGCCGAACTGAAGCCGGAGGGCGCTGAAAAGGATTTTCAAAAAGCAATTACCCTGGAACCTGAAGAATGGATTTTTGCCAAAAAACTTTTTGATATTCTGGTTCAGAAAGAAAAATGGACAGAAGCCCTAACCCTGGCTCAGCAGTATTCCAAAAAATATCCATTGAATGGCAACCTGACCATGATGCATGCTAAGGCTTTGATGTTAACCGGAAAATATTCGACCTGCACAACCTTACTAACCAAGTCCACAATACTTCCGTATGAGGGCTCGACAGAAGCGCGGCAGATTTATTGGCATTCCTGGATGTTACAAGCTGTTGATCAGCTAAAAAATAAAAAATCCAGCGAGACATTACGTTCCATTCAACAAGCCATGACCTGGCCAGAAAATTTGGGTGTTGGTCAGCCGTATGAAGCTGAATTGGATTTAAGACCAGAGTGGCTGTTGCAGTACATGGCCTTCACCAAACAGGGTAAGAAATCAGAAGCGGAGGCATTATCGAAAAAAATCAGAAGTCGAATCAAACAAGAAACATCGATGGGCAAGTGGTCGCTTGTATTGCTCGATAAATTGGAGTTGGGGAAAGACGAGGCGGCCAAAAGTCTTGGTAAGTGGACGCCAACAACTGCAGATCAAATCTTTAAAACATGGTGTAATGAACAACTTGGAAGCAGCGGTTCAATTCCAACGCCTAAATCTGAACACTATCGACTGGCGGCTGGTCTATTCAGCTTGACGAACTAGAGAAGCTTTTCCAGCACTATAAATTTTAAAGGCCTTTTAGGAAGTCCAAATACCGGATTGGTGTTGTCGAATGGCTTCTCCTCGCCAGTTGGTAAAAAACCGTGTCGACCGTACCAGGCAATGAGCTCTGTACGTTCAGAAATTACGGTCATATAGATGGTCTTACAACCTTTTTCCTGTGCATAAGCATTGGCCGCAGTCAGCATTTGCTTGCCAACTCCTTGTGCCTGAAGCGTGGGCTCCACGGTTAGCATACCCAGGTAAAGCTTATTATAATGAACAGCCAACTCCACACAGGAAATGATTTTTCCATCCTCTACACCCTTCAGCACTACAGTCGATTCGCGCTGCATGACGAGCTTGAGTTCATGAGCATCGATTCGTGTACCGCCAAGAAGTTCAACTTCTGAGGTCCAGCCCTGACGAGAATAATCGCCCCGATAACCGGAGTTCACCAATGCAGCAATAGCCTCGGCATCGTGCTCGGTGGCTGTGAGGATTTCCATTTTATCTTCTTCCGAATGGATTCAGCGCTTGAAGAGCGTTGCGGCCACCACCCATCTTATTCATGGTCTTCATCATCTTACGCATTTGTTCAAACTGCTTCAGCAGCTGATTGATTTCAGCAATAGAACGACCACTGCCACGCGCAATACGGTTTTTACGACTTGGGTTGATGAGGTCCGGATTCTGACGCTCCTGCATAGTCATAGAACGAATGATGGATTCAACGGGCTTGAATGAGTTATCGTCCAGATCGATATCCTTGACTGCCTTCCCCATTCCCGGAATCATACCCAACAGATCTTTCATGTTGCCCATTTTCTTGATCTGCTCAAGTTGGGTGAGAAAATCATTTAGGTCGAATTGATTTTTTCTGAGCTTTCGATTGAGTCGTTCTGCTTCCTCTTGATCAAAAGTCTCTTGAGCTTTTTCAACGAGACTCACCACGTCGCCCATGCCCAGGATACGTCCGGCCATACGATCGGGATAGAACCGATCGATGGCTTCCATTTTTTCACCAGAGCTGATGAACTTGATTGGCTTTTCCACCACGCGGCGCACGGAAAGGGCTGCACCACCACGTGTATCGCCATCCATTTTCGTGAGCACTACACCATCGAAATTCAAACGGTCGTTAAAGGCTTTGGCCGTATTGACTGCATCCTGACCGGTCATGGCGTCAACCACGAACAGTGTTTCCGAAGGATTCAGCGCCTGCTTTACACGGGCGATCTCATCCATCATTTCTTCATCGATGGCGAGACGACCCGCCGTATCGACTATGACCACTCTTAAATTATTATTTCGAGCATGATTGACCGCTGCCTTGGCAATGGCAACGGCATCTTTATTGTCCGGCTCAGCATAAACCTCCACTCCTACTTGTTGACCAAGAACTTTGAGCTGATCGATAGCGGCAGGTCGATAGATATCACACGCTGCCAGCATTACAGAACGGCCCTGACGTTTTAGATAGGATGCTAATTTTCCACTAAATGTTGTTTTACCTGAACCTTGCAAACCAGCAATAAGAACAACCGCGGGATTACCTTCGATCTGAATATCCTCGCTGGTACCGCCCATCAGGCGCGTCAGCTCATCGTTGGTAATTTTTACCATCAACTGACCGGGCGAAATTGCCGTGAGCACGTTTAGGCCCATGGCTTTCGTCTTGATCTCGTCAGTAACCTCTTTGGCTACTTTAAAATTTACGTCAGCATCAATGAGGGCCTTACGGATTTCCTTCACCGTGGAAGCCACGTTGATTTCCGTTATTTTTCCCTGGCCCCGGAGGGTCTGGAAGGCTTTCTCCAGCTTTAAACTCAGATTATCAAACATGGAAATGCGTGTCTAGCGAGGCGGCAAATTTATACCTGCCGGCCACGGGTTCCAAATCATAATTCAACCTCAGTAATGAGTTTTTTAATCCAAATTTGAGGTTGCGCACGTGCCTGTTCAGCGCTTCCGGCTACCTCAGCAAGCGACAGGATCCTTTCTGCATGTAAAGGCTTAGACTCCTCAGCTGTCAACTCGTTTACCCCACACACGATAATCAGTCGCTTCCCATGCTTCCGGCACAAAGACGCTACACCACTGACTACTTTGCCATCCAGACTTTGTCGATCCAATTTTCCTTCACCTGTAATGACAAGATCAGCACACTTAATTTTATTCTCAATTCCGGTACGATCCATAACCACATGAATCCCTAAGTCCCAGGTTGCATGGAAAAAGAACCGCGCACCAGCGCCCAATCCACCTCCAGCTCCCGATCCCGGTAAGTCATCAAAAGACTGTCCGGAGTAATGTTGAAACAATTCATCCAATTTGCCTAAACCATGATCCAACCGAATCAACTGATCTGCCGTTGCACCTTTTTGAAGACCGAAGGTCAACGCTGCCCCTTTTGGGCCGGTGAGTGGATTGAGTACATCGCTGATAACAGTGAAAGTAATCTGATTCAAAAGTGGATTCACTTTTTCCTGAGATAAGGCAGAGATTTGGTGAAGCGTATCGCCAGTGGGAAGAAAAGACTTTCCAAATGGATCCAGAAATTGCCATCCCAATGCTGCGGCCATACCCGTGCCGCCATCGTTG
>JBMSPY010000166.1:0-5264 GCA_049423005.1 Cyclobacteriaceae bacterium | reverse complement strand
CATTGTTCAGAGATTTCAAAGCGACCAAAAGCATCCATTTTTCCCTGAAAGTGATAATCCATTTCCAATCGTTGCAGAATGATCCGGTATTGTTTGGGATTGAGTTTCATGATCAGCAGCAAACCAGAAGTAAGTTCACTGATGGTAGCCAACGCGCAGGCGTGTAAGCCTTTCAGGTGATTGAAATTGGAGCGTCGATACGGAATAATGGTCGTCAAGGACCAATCGCTGAAGGAGTAAATACGGAAGCCATGCGGTTTGTTGAATGGAACCATTCCATCCAGACGTCGGTTAAGTAACCAAAGGTAAAAGGATGATGTTTGGGCTTTTCGGAGTATATACTGCTGAAACATAGCGGAAAGTGAATTGTCGGTTAAGTTACGTTAAATCACTTGCTCTAATTGAACAGGGGTTGGAAAGAGTTCCTCTTTCTTTGAATCATTTTTTATTTGGATGCATCGTTGCAGCCTCTCAAAAACCGTAAAAATGAGGGGCTATAAAATCCCAATCGTTTTGTACCTTGCCAGGCCACAAAACCGCTTTTTCATGACCGAAAGCAGGAGACCTACCGTCGGGTTAGCACTGATTCCCATTGTTGTCCTGATTTTTTTATTGAGTTCGAACGTTATCGTTTTTGGCTCCTCTGCAACAGAAGGCCCAAATCAAATTGCTTTAGTACTGTCGGCTTTTGTAGCTGGACTATTGGCTTGGCGTTTGGGCAGACGTTGGCAGGACATCGAAAAAAGTATGATTCGCAGCATCGGCTCGGCCATGGGTGCGATGTTGATCCTGATGGTTATTGGTTCGCTGTCTGGCACCTGGCTGATGAGTGGTATTGTGCCCTCCATGATTTTTTACGGTCTGAAAATTCTGAACCCAACCATTTTTCTTTTTGCCAGTTGTCTGGTTTGCTGTGTGGTTTCATTGGCAACAGGTAGTTCCTGGAGCACCGTAGCCACCGTTGGAATTGCTTTACTTGGAATCGGAAAAGCATTAGGAATTCATGAGGGCTGGATAGCAGGTGCTATAATTTCAGGATCTTATTTTGGAGATAAGCTTTCTCCACTGAGCGATACCACCAATCTGGCACCAGCTATGGCAGGCACCGATTTATTTACCCACGTTCGGTATATGGCACAGACAACGGTGCCTTCCTTAACAGTAACACTGATTGTTTTTCTGGCAGCCGGATTCATTCTTGATACCACACCGGTAGCTGGTGGTTCTGAAGAGGTAGTCAGGGTTCTGGAAAGCACCTTCAACCTTAATCCAATTCTTTTTGTAGTTCCAGCACTGGTCATATTTATGATCGTGCGCAAAATACCGGCTATTCCCGCTCTGATTGTCGGATCCTTGCTGGGCGGAGCATTTGCCATCGTCCTACAGCCTGAAATTGTGAATCAAATTTCAGGAATTGAAAACGATTACCTGAAGTCTGCAGGAATGGCATTGATGAAGTCAATGTCATCGGATACAGCGATCATAACTGAAAATGCCATGATTACTGATCTACTTTCAAGTGGTGGTATGGCTGGTATGATGAATACCATTTGGCTGATTATTTGCGCTATGGTCTTTGGCGGTGTGATGGAGTCTTGCGGCATGCTTGAAGTCATTGCCGAGCGGATCATTCAGTTCGCCCATTCAACCGGATCATAGGTTGCTTCTACCGCAGCTACCTGCTTGTATTTCAATCTTACAGCTTCCGATCAATATATGGCGATCGCTGTCCCAGGCAGAATGTTTGCGGATACGTATCGTAAGCGTGGCTACAGACCAGAATTATTAAGCAGAACCTTAGAGGACGCCGGAACAGTTACCTCAGTACTTGTACCGTGGAATACGTGTGGCGCCACACAGGCCAAAGTATTGGGAATTTCTACATTCGCTTATGCACCTTACGCGATATTCTGTATTGTCAGTCCGTTAATGACCATTGCTTTTGCCTATTTGGGTATTGGCATTAAGCGAGACACGCCAAAAGAAGTTGATGAACAGAAGTAGTTGTGACTAGAGCCCCACATCCATTTTCCGATCGAACAAGTATTAAGCCCGAGGAGATCCTGACGTTACCCTATGGATCTTTCAGTGGCAGGATCACGCTCGTGGAGAAGCCGGCGGATATCAAAAAAGCTATTCACCAAATTTCAAAAGAATCCATTTTAGGATTCGATACGGAAACAAGACCTGCATTTAAAAAAGGGCAGTTCTACAAGGTGGCCTTGTTGCAGCTTGCTTCTGTAGAGCAAGCCTGGCTGTTTCGACTACACCATACCGGATTTCCTCCGGAGATAATGGAGTTACTTTCAGATCAAACTCTTTTAAAATGTGGAGTAGCCATTCGCGATGATCTCAAGGCCTTACAAAAACTTGGCTCCTTTAATCCGGGGGGATTTGTTGAATTAGCAACCTTATCCAAAGAAAAGGGCCTCGAGGTTGAGGGACTGCGAAAGCTTGCTGCTATTTTATTGGGAATTCGAATTTCTAAAAGTGCACAGACCACAAATTGGGAATCCAAAATTCTCACAGAAAAGCAAATCGAGTATGCGGCAACCGATGCCTGGGCCTGTCTGGAAATTTACCAGAAACTGCAGCAGCGGCCTTAGGAACGGTTAAGGCCTAATGACAGGCCTTGTTAAATTTTTTCAACTTGTAGTAGTTGTAGGGCCAGGGCACCAGAAAGCCAGCCACCATGGCAGCCATTAAGGCCAGCCAATAAGAAGGCGAAGAGAATGCCGCCTTTCCTCCGGTGATCATAAAGTCGGTTGTATTCATGGCCAGCTCCATGGCCACCATAGAAAGAAAGGACATTGAAAGAGCCGTTTGCAAGGAGGCCATCCAACTGAATTTCTCACGAACGCGGAGCAAGACTGTTTCAAGAAGCACAGAGGTCATCAGGCCGGCTAGTGTCGCCAACACCATTTGAACGGTCATGGAAACTTCAGGATGTTTAGCCTGAAGGTAGATGATCATTCCGAAATCTCCAATAGAACAACCAATGAGACAATTGAGTGTATTGAATCCGGAGCGGCGCCAGATTTGGGGATCGCTCCAAAATCCTGACTGTTTAGCACCAGCCACCACGTACTTCGGGTAGGTTTGAAGAGCAGCAGCAACCCGGTCTGATGAAATTGAGTCTTCGGATTGGACCCTAACCAGACCGGTTTCCAACTCAATATTGATTTCCTGTACCCCAGGGATCGTCATTAAACCTTTTTGAACGGTTTTTACGCATCCCTGACAGGTCATTCCAGAAACAGTAAAAATTTGCTCCATATCGGTTAACTAAGGCATTAAGAAAAATCGCTGCAAAAGTAATGCAATCGGTGCAATCCGTGAGGTACGAAACGGACTCGGTGATCAAGACATCGTTTTCCTAAAAGAGTTGAATCCTTATCTTTAGAAACCTAAACCGATTTATGCAAACTGCTGTTACCCCATCCTCGAAAAAAGAATTATGGTTTGTGATCACTGCCTCTAGTGTAGGGACCTTAATTGAGTGGTACGATTTTTATCTTTTTGGAACGCTGGCTACCATATTGGCGCAGCAGTTTTTTCCGAAAGGAAATGAAACAGCAGCGTTTCTGAGTACACTGGCCACCTTCGCGGCGGGTTTCATCGTTCGGCCCTTTGGCGCGCTGGTTTTTGGCAGATTGGGAGATCTGGTCGGAAGAAAATATACATTTTTAGTAACCCTGATATTGATGGGTGGCAGTACGTTTGCAATTGGTCTGGTGCCGGGTTATGAGTCCATTGGGATTCTTGCTCCTATTCTGGTGGTTTCATTGAGATTGCTTCAAGGTCTGGCCCTTGGCGGGGAGTACGGAGGAGCGGCTACCTATGTTGCGGAGCACGCACCGGAAGGTCGAAGAGGTTACTTCACCAGTTACATTCAGACGACGGCTACGCTCGGGTTGTTTGTTTCGTTAGGTGTGATTCTGGCGGTACGTCAGTACGTTGGTGTGACGGAGTTTTCGGAATGGGGTTGGCGTGTGCCATTTTTGTTATCTGCTTTTTTGGTTGCGGTTTCGGTGTATATCCGGATGAAAATGCATGAATCTCCGTTGTTTAGTAAGATTAAAGCAGAAGGAAAAATTTCCAGTAATCCACTTAAAGAGAGCTTCACTAAAAAAGAAAATTTAAAGATGGTGTTACTAGCACTTTTTGGTGCTACGGCCGGTCAGGGAGTAGTTTGGTACACAGGACAGTTTTATGCCCTAACCTTCATTCAAAAAACGTGTGGGATTGAGTTATCGCAGAGTTACTTCATTATTGGAGCGGCGCTGGTATTAGCGACTCCGTTTTTTATTGTGTTTGGTTCGTGGTCGGACCGAGTGGGCAGAAAATACATCATGATGGCTGGCATGTTATTGGCCATCCTCACCTATCGACCGATTTATCAAAAAATGTATTCGTTGGCTGATTTGAACACGAAAACTGAGCAACAGTCCAGTACCGTTTCAGAAACAGCCAGCCTTATCACTGAAAAGACTTTCACCGACGGAACAAAAGTCAAGCTGGTTGAAAAAGATGGTGTTACCAACAAGGAAGTCACGCTGTCCAGCGAAGGATTTTGGTGGATGGTGGGATTGGTCTTTGTTCAAGTCTTTTACGTGACTATGGTATACGGACCGATTGCAGCTTTTTTGGTCGAACTTTTCCCTACTCGGATCCGGTACACGTCGATGTCGCTGCCGTATCATATCGGTAACGGGGTATTTGGTGGTCTCACGCCGTTTATTGCAACGTCGTTATACGAGGCGAGCAAGACTTCCGGAAACAGTTCGGGCGATCCGTTTGCCGGATTGTGGTATCCGATTGGTGTTGCTGCAGTTAGCCTGGTGATCGGAATGTTGTTTCTGAGTAATCGGAAACCTGCGGAGGTGGATTAATGAAAACCACCATCGCCATAAATTGCGATGGATACAAAAGGTCGAAGTGGATTAATAATTAACTTAAAATCAAGAGAAAGAGCAGTTTCTGAACTAATGGAATTTGGGAACTGAGAAATAAAAGGTGGTTCCTTTTCCTTCGGTGCTGACCAGCCAGAATCGTCCGTCGTTTCGCTCGATAAATTCTTTGCACAGACTCAGGCCAATTCCAGTTCCTTTTTCATTCATAGTGCCGCGGGTGGTATAATTGGCAGAATCTTTGCTCATCAAAATCCGTTGAATTTCAGGACTGATTCCTACGCCTGTATCTTCAACCATAACAATCACTTCGTTTCCTCTGGTTTCGGCAGAAACGCGCACCTGCCCTCCAGG
>JBMSPY010000165.1:0-5286 GCA_049423005.1 Cyclobacteriaceae bacterium | reverse complement strand
CCGGTTTTGTTCGGCGTATTGAAGACTGTATTCCTGGATGGTGGTGCTGGCATATAGTTCATTCAACAGGGAAAGATTTTGGGTAGTATCCAAGGGAACAAAGTAATCCGGCATAATGCCTCCACCACCATAAACCGAACGACCACCTACCGTTTTATATCTGAGGGAATCATTGAACTTGATGCTGTCGGCATGAAAAAACTCTCCGCGCTTGAAGCGGTTGTCAAGATCTTCTGCATAAGCAAAGTCTTCGCCATATGGCTTTTGAATCGAGCGACCGCTTGGCGTATAGTAACGTGAAATGGTGAGACGCAGTTCAGATCCATCCTTAAGATTAAATGGATTATGAACAAGCCCTTTTCCAAAGGTTCGGCGCCCAACCAAAAGGGCCCTGTCGTTATCCTGAAGGGCTCCAGCCAGAATCTCAGAGGCAGAGGCACTGCCTTCGTTAATCAACACAATCAACTCTCCTTTTTCAAAAAAACCTGAAGCCGTTGCATCAACATTTTGTGCGTAATGCCCATTCTGTCCTTTGGTGTAAACGATCTTTTTTCCTTCTGATAAAAATTCATCCGCAAGCTCGGTTGCCTCATCCATATATCCGCCTGGATTTCCCTGAAGATCCAAAATGAGCTTCTTCATTCCTTTACTTTTTAGTTCGTAAAGAGCATCATAGAATTCCTGATACGTGGTGGACGCAAAGCGATTGATTTTGATGTACCCAGTTTCTTTATCAATCATGTACGACGCATCAACAGAAAACTGAGGGATTTTGGCGCGTTGAATCGAGTAGCTGATCTCCTCTTTTCGACGTAAAACCTTTAGGTTAACTTCTGTTCCGCTCGGACCTTTCAATAATTTGTATACTTCAGCATTTGTCAATCCAATGCCTGCAATATTTTTATCGTCCACCTGAATAATCTTATCTCCTGAGAGTAGTCCGGCGTTTTCGGATGGGCCGCCACTGAGTGGGGTAACAACCGTAAGGGTATCTCTGAAAATATTGAACTCAATGCCGATGCCCTCATAATTTCCTCTCAGGTCTTCATTAGCAGCTTCCCGATCGGAGGCCGGAATGTAAACCGAGTGTGGATCAAGCTTCCCGAGCAGGTGTTCAATGGCATCATCTACCAGATCATCCGGAACCGTTTCATCGACGTAGTTTCGTTCGATCAAACCAATTACTTCTCTTAATTTCTGAGTAGCATTTCCCCCAGACCAGGTACCAGAGGATTTAAGGTTTACCCCGATAAGCATTCCAGCGGCAATGCCCAGAGCAAGAACCAGGGGTAGTGCTATTTTTCGTTTATCGTTACCGGAATCGTTCATGACAAGCCTCTGCTAGGGGGAACAGCAAATAAAAGGTTAAAACCGGAATCAGCCATAAAATGTTATCAGATTCAGTCCAGGATCGGTAAAAATCCAGAAGGGCTTAAAATTATGATGCATATCTTTTTTTCGATTCGATAAAAAGTATAAATATGTCTTTCCATTCCCCGCCTGGAACTCATGGTTGAAAAAGATTTTGCCGGTACTACCTTGAGCGAGCTCATCGGAGACAATACGTTCCGGGCAGCCATACTGCACCAGCTGGGGATCCCCTTTTACGAATTTCAGGGAAATACCCTTTCTGAAGTTTGTGCCCTCAAAGGCATTCGGCTCGATCACGTGATTCGGGAATTAAATGCGCCGGTTACGAGTCTGCATCCAGATGAAAAATTATTAATCGCCTATCCTGCCGAACTCATTATCAGTTGCCTTCGTCATGCACATGGTGTTTTCATGAGGCATAAACTACCCTATATCGGCAGCCTGATCCGGAACTTTGAATGTCCTGAAGGCCCCTTTCGTCCGATGATTGGGGACTTAAAACTTCTTTTCCCGGTTTTTGCTCAAGACTTTGTGGAGCACATCCACATGGAAGAAGATACTCTTTTTGATTACATCAGCCAATTGAGTTTAGTAATCAAAGGGAAATTGGCCCCTTCGCGGATTTTTTACCGAATGGAAAAGGAATCCATCAACCGATTCATTGCTGAGCATGAGGCGCACGACGATGAAATGGAAGGAATTCGCCAAATCACCGATAACTACTTTTTAAATACCGACAGTCCATTGTACATCCGCGTATTATTCAGTGAACTACAATCCCTTGAACGTGACCTCAGGGAACACGCACGAATCGAAAATGAAATTTTATTCCCTAAAGCGATCACACTGGAAAGCCGGATCAGCCGCATGATACGCGATTCCGCACGGCTCAACTGATGGGACGTCTCCTGGCTATTGACTACGGACTCAAAAGAACCGGTATCGCCGTAAGCGATCCCTTGAAAATTATTGCTACAGCACTTGATACGGTAGCCACTGAAAAATTGCTGGAGTTTCTGGAAAATTATTTCAAAAAAGAGCCGGTAGAGACCATAATTGTCGGCATGCCCAGAAGACTGAATAACGCGCCATCCGAAATGGCAACTGAAGTGGTAAAGCTGATGAAACTTCTTCAAGAAAAATTTCCATCCATTCCGGTTAAAGAAATGGGAGAACGGCACACCAGCCAGGCGGCATTGGAGGCCATGTTAACAGGCGGAATGAAAAAGAAGGATCGCCAGGATAAGGGTAATGTGGATAAGATTAGTGCTGTGCTGATTCTGCAGGAATACATGTCTCTTCCCCGAAAATAGCTTCAGCTATTTCGCCATTCAGCCCCTGTTAGCCGGAAATAATCAAACCAATTTTCGAAGCAGATTTGTCATCGAGCACGACTCCTGTAAAAGTCCTCGCAAGGAACTTATGGCTACGCGATCCTGCTGCATGGAATCCCGGTGACGAACCGTTACGGTATCATCGGTGAGCGTCTGATGGTCTACCGTGATACAGAATGGCGTTCCAATGGCGTCCATACGGCGATAGCGCTTTCCGATCGCATCCTTTTCTTCATAGTAGCACCGGAAGTCAAAACGCAAATCATTCATAATCGCCTCAGCCTTTTCAGGGAGTCCGTCTTTCTTAATCAAAGGAAGAACTGCCACCTTGATCGGCGCCAGCGGTGCCGGGATACGCAATACGACACGCTCATTGCTTTCCTCACCTTCCTTCGAGGCTAATTTTTCTTCCTGATAGGCATTGGATAGGACGGCCAGGAACATACGATCCAATCCAATCGAAGTTTCTACCACATAAGGGACATAACTTTGATTGGTCTCCGGATCAAAATATTGAATTTTTTTGCCGCTGAATTTTTCGTGATTCGCCAGATCGAAATTCGTGCGACTGTGAATGCCCTCTAGTTCGCGGAAGCCCATCGGGAAATTGAATTGAATATCGCAGGCTGCATTGGCGTAATGCGCCAAATTTAAATGATCGTGGAAACGATACTGATCATCGCCAAGGCCTAAAACTTTGTGCCATTTCATCCGGCGCTCTTTCCAGAACTCATACCACTTCATCTCCTCACCAGGACGAATAAAAAACTGCATCTCCATTTGTTCAAATTCACGCATCCGGAAAATGAACTGACGGGCAACGATCTCATTTCGAAAAGCCTTACCGATTTGTGCAATACCAAAAGGCAGTTTCATACGACCCGTCTTCTGCACATTCAAGTAGTTCACAAAAATACCCTGTGCCGTTTCAGGTCTGAGGTAAATTTTATTGGCATCATCGGCAACCGATCCCATTTCTGTGGAGAACATCAGGTTGAACTGACGCACTTCTGTCCAGTTTTTAGAACCAGAAATAGGGCAGGTCACTTCGAGATCATCGATGAGTTGTTTAAGAGCTGCCATGTCCGAAGCAGCCATAGCCTCTTTCAGACGCTGATTGGCCGAATCAATTTTTTGTTGAAGTTCCAGAACGCGACCATTCGTTTTCAGGAACATATCCTTATCAAAACTGTCACCAAATCTTTTAGCTGCCTTCTCAACCTCTTTTTCAATTTTTTCCTCTTGCTTTTCAATGTACCCCTCAATCAATTGGTCAGCACGGTAGCGTTTTTTAGAATCTTTATTATCCACCATTGGATCGTTAAAGGCATCGACGTGGCCGGAGGCCTTCCAGGTAGTAGGGTGCATAAAAATGGCCGAATCGATCCCCACAATTTCATCGTGAAGTAGCGTCATAAACTTCCACCAATACTCCTTGATGTTGTTTTTTAGCTCTACGCCATTTTGACCGTAATCATAGACAGCACTGAGTCCGTCGTAGATCTCACTTGAAGGGAAAATAAAGCCATACTCCTTGGCGTGTGAAATGATCTTTTTAAGAAGATTATCGTCCTGTTGTGCCATAAGGCCGCAAAGATAGGATTTTTACATGCAGACGAGATCCTCCCGCAGTTATGGAAAACCCGAAATCCCCTATATTAACAACCTGATGTTTCAACGGATCTGTCTAGCCGCCGCCTTTTCGCCGCGAACCGAGGCGTTGCTTGCCGAAGCCGCCCGGTTAACTGCCGGATTGGGTGCCCATTTAACCATCGTGCATGTTGGGCAATTGGAAAAAGAAAAAGTTGAATTCATTGGAACAACCTTACGCCAGCATGGGCTGGACAGTGATCGTTTTAAGGTCATCGACGAGCCGGGCGAACCAGCAGCGGTAATTCTGGAGGCCTGCAAAAAAGATAAATCAGATTTGCTGATCGCCGGAGCTCTGCATCGGGAAGAGTTAGTCAAGTACTACATCGGCACCGTAGGGCGTACCGTGCTCCGAAAAGCACCTTGCTCTGTACTCGTCATTACCGATCCAAAAATTGAACGAAAAGGTTTCCGAAACATTGGCGCACTCGCTGATGATACACCATTTATCAAAGAAACACTCGCTGCTGCTTGTTCAATTGGCATGCTTTCTACGGATGCTCGTTTACATGTCCTGCGCGATCTGAAAATGTTTGGCCTCACCCTCGCCTCAGCTGACCAAATCAGTGAAACGGAATACGATCAGTTACAGGAGCAGTTGATCAGTGATGAAATTTCTACCGCCGAGCAATTGTTAAGCGGCATACCACATGATAAACTAAGTGTGAACATTAAAGTCATGGCCGGAAAAGCCGGTTTTGAAATCAGCAAATTTGCCAATCGAAAAGAGCTGGATCTTCTTGTCGTTGGAATGCCCCAACGTAAATTCCATTTTCTCGACCGACTGCTGAAACACGACCTGGAATATTTATTTGCCGATCTTCCGTGTAATCTTTTACTCGTAAAACCTGTCCGCTCATGAGTCTTAGTCATCAGGAGATTACCGGATTACTCACCCAGCTCGGACTTATGCTTCTCGTAGGCCGAATCT
>JBMSPY010000164.1:0-5292 GCA_049423005.1 Cyclobacteriaceae bacterium | reverse complement strand
CCTCCTTTAGATTTCCGTCAGTGGTCATTAAGGCTTTCGCGTGGCTATCGGCATCATAGACAGGTATACCAAGGCAATGGAAAACAGTTGCGACCGTACTTTTTCCTGAGCCTATGCCACCTGTGATCCCTATTTGCAACATGACCGCTGGATTATACAATCCCTAAGCAAACCCGGTCGCTCCGATTTGGGAGGTCATTCCAGTTCATTGTATCGATCCTGAAAATTCCTGCCATGGGCTTCAAACGATCAGGCCTCCTTTTTAACTGCCGCTTTGGTTGATTCCATAGAAATGGCCGACTTAGAGAACCGGATGCGGCCACCTTTTTCAACCTCAAGAATAAAGGTATCACCCTCGAGCTCTGCTATGCGTCCATGCGCACCTCCAATGGTTACTACGTAATCGCCACGCTTTACTTCATCAATAAATACCTTTTGTTCCTTAGCTTTTTTCTGCTGAGGGCGGATCATAAAGAAGTACATGATTACAAACATCAGTCCAAGCATAACGAGCATGGACCAGTTTCCGCCTTGTTGAGCTTGAGCCTGAAGAATAATGGAGTGCATCATATCTGTTTTTGTTTGGTAGTAAAATAAAGACAGGGCCAGAGCCCTGTCTTTAAAATTAATTCATAAGTAAAATTACTTGGCAGGACCTGCCAGACTCGTCACATTGGCTTTAAACCGCAGCGTAGTAGTCTTTGGCCATGTATTGGCTGTAACTGTGATGGTCTTTGAGTTGGCACCAGGCTTGCCTTTGGTATCAAACTCAGCCGTCACAAATCCAGTTCCGCCCACAGGGATCGGATTCTTGGACCAATCCGGAGCAGTACAGCCACAAGATGGCTGGGCACCCTGAATAATCAGAGGAGCCTGACCGGTATTTTTAAACTTATACGTGAAAGAAACTTTTTTTCCTTCAGGAACACTGCCAAAATCATGTTCCATTGTCTCAAACTCAATTGAGGGCAGTGGACCTTCCGGCTTCTGCTCAGGAGCCTGTGAATTTTGAACGGTCTGAAGTGGGGTGGTCATTACTCCCGCATTTGGATTGGCGCGGCCACTTTCCATTTGGGCCAGGCGCGACTCCAGTTCAGCAATTTTTTTCTCAGCCTCACGGTCGCGACATCCTGTCATCAACACGGCTGCACTTAGGGCAATCAAGGTTAAACGAAACGTATTCATAGGTATTTAAAATTGAATGGTTATTAATTTTTTTTGTTTTCACGCAGTTGAGCCAATAGGTCATCAACATCTTCCAGCAAACGCTGAGCTTTTTCCTGGGCTTCCGTTACCACACGATTCACAGGACTAGATGGTTGACCTGGAGATGCTGCTGTTTCTTCTTTTCGGTCCATCATCTGGCCAATGAACTCCTCCAACATCTTTTTGTATTTATCCAGACGAGAAGAAAGTTTTTCACGTGTATTGGAACCCTTATCCGGCGCATATAAAATTCCCAGAATAGCTCCCACGGCTGCACCAGCCAGGAACCCAAACAGGATATTATTTCCTTTTCTGCTCATAACGCTTAAGATTTAACGGAAGGACTGCAAATATATGCTATAAATCAGGTTTTTATGCCTGAGCGTTGTCTCCTTATTTATTATCAATCAGCCCTCTTCCCGTCTTTTTAAGGTCTCCGGATTTTTTCAATTCGCGGGCTAAAACGTCCAGAATGCCATTAATGAATTGCCGGCTTTTTGGCGTGCTGTATTCTTTTGCCAGTTCTATGTACTCGTTGATCGTAACCTTTATAGGCACATTAGGGAAAGTGATAAATTCAGCTATGGCCATTTGAAGGATAACCCGGTCGGTCAGGGGCAGTCGCTCAACCTCCCAGTTCACTGTGTTGGCTGCAATAAGTTTATGAAACTGGTCCTCCAGATAGGCTGATTTTTCAAATAGATTTTCAACAAAAAATTTATCTTCTTCCCATTCAAGCGAAAGCTTTTGAAGCTGAAATCCTTGCTCACCTCGAACCGTCTTTATCGTCTTTTCAGCCAGGCCCTTCACAATTTCTTTGTCTTCAGTCCAACGAAGATGTTGTGACTCGAAGTAGGATCCAATAACCGTTTCGCCAAGAATGACTCTCCGAAGCAAATGACGGACTAGCATCAAATCTGCTTCTGCATCCGTTTTCCCTTTTGCTATGTATTCCTGATACTGCTCATCCGTACGAATGATATCGCGAAACCAGGATCTAACCTGATCCATACGGTTATCCCAACCTGAAGAAGTGTTTTTAGCAGCTTTGGCCAGTTCACGATTTGCCGCGATGGCTTTTACTATGGAATTACCCGTAAAATTCTGATGATTGATGCGTTTTTCTGCCGCAGCTACGGTTGCGAATGCCGGGAAAAGATTGAGTACAGAGTGGAAAACATCTTCCAACTGATCGATCTGTGAAATCGTTTCCTTTTTCAGAAACTTGAAATCAGCGTCTTTACTTTTCTTGTATTGGTCAAGGGCCTTTTTAACCTCAGTCTCAATTAACTCCTCGACAGATTCTGATTTTTTTCCTTTGTGCTTTTGATCAATAAGTTTTAGTGCCTGCTGCTGCCTGACCTTTAGCAGATCTTTATCCTGAACCTCCATAGAATTGAGGTCTGGCGAGAACCGTTCAATGAGGTAGTCTTTAGCCAATTCAAAGTCTGCTTCGCAGCACTGCTCGAATGCAAATAAGCTTTGCATGACTTTAATACGAAGATTACGACGGTTCAGCATTAGTCAAGGAACGAAAGAACATGCAAATCTAGCCCCTTTTATCAATTGTCAATTTCTTATTGACAATCTTTGTGTCTTCAGCTTATGAAAGCGTTGTCTTTTTTGAATAAATACCTCTGGAGGTATAAAGGATACCTAATTGCGGGGCTGATATTCGTCATCGTCTCAAATATTTTTCAAATCCTCCCAGCCCAGGTAGTGCGTCTTTCCATCGATTTGGTTGTTGATAACATCCGAACGTATCGCTTATTCCGCGGAACTGAACAGGCTGGCAATTACTTAAACAGTTTTGCATTGGCGTTGCTTGGTTATGCTGCCGTTATCCTCGTAATGGCACTTTTGCGCGGACTATTTTTGTACTTCGTTCGACAGACACTTATCGTAATGAGTCGGTACGTTGAATTCGACCTCAAAAACGAGATTTACGAGCATTATCAATCCCTGCCTCTTTCCTTCTACCGAAGGCAAAATACTGGTGATTTGCTCAACCGAATCTCAGAAGATGTTTCTCGGGTAAGAATGTATTTAGGACCAAGCATCATGTATGGACTTCAGCTGATTACCCTCTTCATTATCCTTATCCCATTAATGTTTTCGGTGAGCCCAAAGCTTACACTTTATGCCCTTATTCCCCTTCCATTACTTTCGTTCAGTATTTACTATGTAAACAACATCATTGAGCAGCGTTCTACCGAAATCCAGGAAAGTCAGTCTCGACTGAGCACCTTCGTTCAGGAGGCTTTTTCCGGAATTAGGGTTTTGAAATCATTTGCACGCGAGCAGGACTCCGTTGAGAAATTCAGAGCGGAGAGTAACGAATATAAGTTGCAATCTCTTCGCTTAACAAAGGCTCAGGCTTTGTTCTACCCGGTAATGGTTGGCTTAATCGGCATCAGCACGATTCTTACTATTTACGTTGGAAGTCTGGAGGTCATGGAGGGAAAGCTGAGCTTTGGAAACATTGCGGAGTTTGTCATTTATGTTAACCTCTTAACCTGGCCGGTAACCTTACTGGGATGGACCAGCAGCATGGTACAGCGTGCGGAGGCTTCGCAAAAAAGAATTAATGCATTCCTGGAAACAACAACCGATATCGTTTCCCAAAAAAATCTAGAGCGCACCATTTCAGGTAAAATCGAATTCAAAAACGTACACTTCACCTACCCCGATACGGGTATAACAGCCATCAAAGATCTGTCGTTTGTCGTGGAGCCCGGTGAATCCATAGCCATTATTGGTACGACAGGATCAGGTAAAAGTACGGTAGCGGCTTTAACGCTTAGACTTTTTGATGTCAGCACTGGTGAAGTTCGTATCGATGACATCCCCGTAAAACACTATGACCTTACGTCACTAAGAAATCAGTGTGGCTACGTAACTCAGGACATCTTTTTGTTCAGCGATACCATTCGAAACAACATTGCCTTCGGTCTCACCAAAGCAACAGACGAAGCCATCATTCAAGCCGCCAAAGATGCGGACGTCTATCACAACATCATGGACTTCCCTCAAAAATTCGAAACAAGAATCGGGGAAAGAGGCATCACCTTATCCGGTGGACAAAAACAACGCGTTTCCATTGCACGCGCCATTATTCGGGAACCAGCGATTCTTATTTTGGACGATGCCTTATCGGCCGTCGATACACAAACAGAAAATCGTATTCTGAATAATCTTTCCAGAATCATGAATGGCAGAACCACCATGATCATTTCACACCGGGTTTCATCCGCCAAACTGGCTGATAAAATTATTGTGTTGCATGAAGGACAAGTAGCAGAAGCCGGTAGTCATTCAGAGTTGATAGCCCTGAACGGCTATTATGCCGACCTTGTTCAAAAACAATCGAATCAGGAAAGCGCCTAAAAAGGCAGATCGTTCTCCGGCATTTCAGTAATTGATGGAGGAGGCTCAGATGCAGAGATCCTTCCAGCCTCCGCAGCTTCGATTTTCCATGCTTTAACGTCTGTATACCACCGACCATTGTATTCTCTGCTCTCCACGTCAAACGATATGGTAAGCAAAGCTCCCTCCTGTAAAACAGACTGATCAATTTTATCTCCCCAAATAGAAATACAAATCTTTTTTGGATACTGAGCGTTGGTCTCTACAATAATGTCCTGTTTCTTCCATGCAGAACCAGTTTTACCGGTACCTGTCTGTAAAGGAAGTAATTGAATAAGTTTGGCGGTTACCTGCATAAATTTTTTAGGATAGTTTCAACGCTTAATAGTCAGAATCTCCTGTGTTCCAGTCTCAAATATTTTTATGGCCTGCTGAAGGGATTCATTCAATTTATTTATCACAGGATAAAATCCATCGTTACTCCAGATTTTTCGTGCGATCTGAGCTTTCGTATGAATTCGGATAACTTCTTTGCCGGCAGAATATTCTTCTTTCTTGAAGGTGACCCCGTTGCGGACCGCCATTTTCATCAAATCCGATAACATTTCATCGTTAACCTGAAAACCAGAGAGGTATTGTTCCAGCCCAATATCTTCCAACCGCTTCCGGTTTTGTTCGGCGTATTGAAGACTGTATTCCTGGATGGTGGTGCTGGCATAT
>JBMSPY010000163.1:0-5369 GCA_049423005.1 Cyclobacteriaceae bacterium | reverse complement strand
ACAAAGAAAACGCCGTAGATCATTTCGGACGGTTTTTACAATTGGTTTTCTTACAGGTGGCGTGCAGAACTAAAGAATGACTTACAACATCAAACTGCAGCAACTCTTCAACGGTATTCTGAATGGTCTGAATCCGCGGGTCACAAAACTCAACGACCTGCTGACAATCGGCACAAATCAAATGGTCGTGCTGTCGGCTACCATAGGATTTTTCATATACAGCCTGGTTTTTGCCGAACTGATGTTTCATCACAAGCTCGCACTCTACCAGCAGATCCAACGTATTGTATACCGTAGCTCGACTGACGCGATGTTTGTTTTTTAGTTTTAGAAATAAAGCATCGGCATCAAAATGCCCAACTGAAGTATAAATTTCCTCCAGGATCACGTACCGCTCACTGGTCTTACGCAATTCCTTAGTCTCTAGAAAGTCCGTGAACTTTTTAAGGACTTCAGCCGGTAACTCTTTGGCGGTATTCTTCATTTGAAAACAAAACTACAAAACCAAAAACGAATACAATTCTGTTGAGACGGCTGAAAATTAACATTCAACCCTAACCACGTGAATCAAATCGACTAACCCGCACCACACCTTCAACCTTTTCCAATTTACCAATCAACAATTCAAGATGCCGGGTATCGTGAACATACAACATAATCTCCCCTTCAAAAATACCCGCATCTGACCGAAAGGAAATGGAACTCATATTAACCTTGAGTTCTTCAGAAATAATTTTTGAAACATCATTAATCAACCCAACCCGGTCTGTTCCCATAACTTTTAAGCCAGTCAGGAAAGATACTTCATACTGACTGGTCCATTTGGCCTTAATCACACGGTTGGTGTGATTGGCCAGTAATTCAGGTGCATTGGGGCAGGTGGTCCGGTGGATTTTTATGCCTTCGGAAACAGTCACAAAACCAAAAACCTCATCACCGGGTATTGGCGTACAGCATTTGGCCAGTTTATACTCCACCACATCCATATCCTCTCCGATCAACAAAGTATCTGTCGGAGTTTTTGTTGCTGGAGTGGACGTTATTGAAACAGGTTCCGGCGCTTTAGGTTTAAGCGGGCCTTGTGTTCGGCGCTCTTTAAAACGCCTGAAGTCAGCTACCGTCAAAATACCCTTACCAATCTTGAACCAGATTTCCAGATTGGAGGATTCATTAAAGAAAATGCGCATCTGCTCCATCAGCTGAGGCGTCATGTCAATTCCCATCTGGCGCATTTTACGCTGCATCAAATCTTTACCCTGTTCAGCAATCTTCCGGCGCTCCTCCTTCAGGGATTCCTTAATGCGCGTCCGTGCCTTTGAACTAACCGCAAACCGAAGCCAATCTTCATTTGGCTTTTGCTTGGCTGATGTCAGAATCTCAATCTGGTCTCCATTCCGCAATACATGATTGATAGGCACCAGCTTTTGATTGACTTTAGCACCAATACATTTTGAGCCGATGTCGGAATGGATTTCAAAAGCAAAATCGAGTGCCGTTGCACCAACCGGAAGCGTTTTTAATTCTCCACGTGGGGTAAACACAAATACTTCTTCATTAAAAAGATTGCCACGAAAATCATCTACTAATTCCAAGGCTGTCAGATCTTGCCGCTCCAGAACTTCGCGCACGCGAACGAGCCACTTTTCCAGATTGGATTCGTATTTAGCCTGATTGTCTTTGTACTTCCAGTGCGCCGCATAACCCTTCTCGGCAATTTCATCCATGCGTCTAGTACGAATCTGAACCTCTACCCACTGACCGTTACGGGCCATAACAGTCGTGTGCAGCGATTCGTATCCATTAGCCTTAGGCGTACTGATCCAATCGCGGAGCCGATCCGGGTTAGGCGTATAATCATCGGTCACAATAGAATAGACCTGCCAGCATAAAGATTTCTCCTGTTCCAGCGGTGCATCCAGAATAATGCGTACGGCGAAAATGTCGTACACCATATCAAATGGAATGTTCTGCTTCCGCATCTTACTCCAGATTGAATAGATCGACTTAGGTCGACTTTTAATCTCGTAGGTAACCTCGAGATGATCCAGCTCTTCTTTTATGGGCTGAACAAAGTTTCGAATGAATTTTATACGAGAAGCTTTTCCTTCCTCGAGGCGACGGGTGATGTCGTTGAAGGCTTCTGCTTCCGTAAATTTCAAATACAAATCTTCCAGTTCCGTTTTGATACCATTTAATCCCAGCCGGTGAGCCAGAGGCGCATAGAGGTATATTGTTTCTGACGCGATCTTGAGCTGGTTGTTGCGCGGCATGCTGTCGAGCGTGCGCATGTTGTGAAGCCGGTCGGCCAGCTTAATGAGAATTACGCGCACATCTTCCGAAAGCGTAAACAGCATCTTTCGGAAATTTTCGGCCTGGGCAGAGGTCTCCTGACCAACCACTCCTTTGATTTTGGTAAGCCCATCTACAATGCGGGCTACTTTTTGACCGAACATCCGGTTGATGTCTTTGAGCTCAATGTCGGTATCCTCTACCGTGTCATGAACCAATGCACAAATAATGGAGGTAGTGCCCAGCCCGATTTCAGCTACGCAGATCTCAGCCACCGCAAGAGGATGAAAAATATAAGGCTCCCCCGATTTTCGGCGCATATTCTTATGCGCTTCTAGGGCCAGGTTAAAGGCTTTGCGAACCATTTTGGAGTCACCCTCCTTGAAAATAGGCTTGGCAACCCGCAACAATCGGCGGTATCGGTGGATGATTTCTTTTCGCTCGCGCTCTGGATCCTGGACCATTTATCAGTGCCTTCCCTTCACAGAATTGTTTAAAAATAGCAAACCCTACCCTTCTAGTCCTTTCCCAGGTGGTAATAATCAATAAATTTGCACCTCTTTTTCGGGAGAAGACCTCGATTTACACCAAAATCAAGGTTTTTTCTGAAAAACTGCGCATGTGGCGTAATTGGTAGCCGTGCCAGACTTAGGATCTGGTGCCGAAAGGCGTGGGGGTTCGAGTCCCTCCATGCGCACAAACAGGGGAAATTCCCCAACACAATAGATCGCCGGCCCGGCCGGCGACTGTTTTTTTATATATAACCAAGTAGAATACCTGTGAATATTACCCTCGAAAAACAAAGCACTACCGACGGAACCATCCGCATCAACATCCAGGAATCGGATTACGCTTCCGGATTAGACAAAAAAATAAAAGACTACGCACGTCGGGCCAACATTAAAGGCTTTCGTCAAGGCAAAGTTCCTACCGGAGTTGTTAAAAATATGTTCGGCAAAAGTTTCCTGGCCGATGAAATCAATCAGCTGGTCTCTAAATCAGTGACCGGTTACATCCGTGACAATAAATTGAGCGTACTCGGCGATCCGCTCCCCAATGAAGAAAAAGCTGCGGCTATAGATTGGGACAATCAGAAAGATTTTGATTTTGAATTCAGAGTAGGATTGGCAGAAGACTTCAAGGTTGAGCTATCCGATAAACTAAAAGTTACCCGAAAGATGATTGAGGTAACTGAAAAAACCGTCTCCGAGGCTGTTGAAGATGCACGCAAGCGTTATGGCAACATTACTTATCCGGAAGTTAGCGGCACAACCGATACGCTGTATGGGGAAGTAGCCCGTGAAGGTGAGCAGGACATGAAACCTGGTTACATCACCATCGAAAAACTTTCTGCAAAAGCTCAAAAACAATTCACAGGCGTTAAAAAAGATGACGTCATCACCTTTGATGGCTCAGGCCTTTCTGATGATCCAGCCGCTACGGCGCAGGCCCTGAATATTCCGGAGTCCGAAGCAAAAGAAATCAAAGGATCATTCGTCTTTAAGGTCACCACCATCAGCCATGCTGATCCTGCAGACTTGAACCAGGAATTTTTCGATAAAGTATTCGGAAAGGACCAGGTAAAATCTGAAGAGGAATTACGAGCTAAAGTCCGTGAGACCATTGAGAAAAATTACGAGCGCGAGGCCGACCACATGTTCGAGCACGAACTGGAGCATTTCTTCACCGACCTAATTAAATTCAAGTTGCCTGAAGACTTCCTCAAAGAATGGCTGAAGCGCACCGATGAGAAAATAAACGATGAGGTGCTCATTCGGGAATTCAATACGTATGCTCGTGAAATGCGCTGGAATCTGATCCGTGAAAAAATTGCCGAGCAATCCGATATTAAGGTCGAAGCAGTTGATGTTCGGGAGAAAGCAAAAGCCATGATCATCGAGCAGTTTGGTGGAGCAGGAATTGCTGACCAGCTCGGAGATCGTATGGATGCCTTTGCCGATAATTACCTCCAGGGTAACGAAGGCAAAAACTTCATGCGACTCTACAACCAACTGCGTAACGAACGGATCTCAAAAGTTATTCGTGAAAAAATCAGCGTAACCGATAAAACGATTTCGTTGGAGGAGTTCCGTAAATACGTATCGGAGCATCAACACCACCATTGATTGTCCATGGTGAGTCACCTGAGTTTTTGAGGTGGGTTCACACCAACTTATTTTCTAACTTGGAGGGAAAACCTCCACCAGTTTGGGAAAGAAAGATACTGTTGACCGAAGATCCTTTCTGATAAAAACCGGCTTGGCCGGCATGGCTTTATCGATTTCGCCTTCCGGTTTGAAGGCGAATGATTCAAAAGTTCCTCAACAGGTTCAAATTCTGATAACTGCCGATCTGCACGCTCAGTTGTTTACCCACGACGAGTTTTTTTGGGAAAACGAGCAACCAGTCTTTAAAAAAAGAGGTGGCCTTGCCGTACTCAAGCGCATGGTAGATCACTTCCGAAAAAAGAATCGCCATACCATCTTACTCGACGCCGGCGATTACATCCACGGGCATGCCATAGCCACGTTAACGGAGGGAGAAGCGCTGGTGCCGTTGATGAATGCTTTTCACTACGACCTGATTCTTCCTGGAAATTGGGAGGTAGTCTATCGGAAACAAAAAATGATTCAGGGACTGGGCAGTACTTCTGCAGCTAAAATTTGCGCCAACATGTGGCATGTGGATGACCAGGGTAAACGTAGTAACTTAATTTTTCCTCCTTACTTCATTAAAGAAATAGCGGGAGCACGAATTGGGTTTCTAGGCTATACCGACCATCTGGTGCCGCGACGACAGCCGCCGGCCTTCAGCAAAGGAATCGCATTCGAACATGCCTCTGCCTCCGTCGCAGGCTACATCAAAAAATTGCGAGAAGAAGAAAAATGCGGAATCATTATCGTCGTAACCCACATGGGACTTGCGCAACAAGTTGGACTATCCAACAACCCGGCACTGGAAGGAGCTGATTACATCATCGGTTCGGATACGCACGAACGGGTACGTGTTCCCATCGAGGGAAAATATGCCAGGGTCATCGAATGTGGGGCTTTCGGATCTTTTTTAGGAAAGCTTACGCT
>JBMSPY010000162.1:0-5330 GCA_049423005.1 Cyclobacteriaceae bacterium | reverse complement strand
CGGCCGGTACAGCAAGCTGGCCGACGCGCTGATGATGAAAGCCGCCGGCGCGCACGTCAGTCAGTTTGAGCCTTCTGTCAACACCTATACTCCAGTGCTTGATCCACGAACAGCCGAAGGTATCCGAGCACGCTTTTCAGAAATGCACTTGTGTAAAGAAGGGAAATGTCGGGAGCGCTTCAGAAAGGCCGAGTAATGTGAGTAAGATTTTACCAATCAACCCCAAACTTATTTTTAAGTCAATCCAAATACCTACTTTCACAGCCCATATTCATAATTAGTTCTTAACCATTTTTATGAAAAATTATTGTCCTTCGTTCGTTGTTATTCTTTTCGTTTTCTCCCTCCTCAGCTGCTCCACCAATCAAGAGCAAAACGATCTTCAAAAGATGAATCTTAAAGGGGATGTTATTCTGATTAAAGAGGGGTCTTATTTTACTTTTTTTGACGAAAATGGAAACATCAGTAAATCCTTTAGCGATGTAACTACCGAATACAATAACCGAAAATTTACCAATCAATCCATCGCCAACTATTTCTATATAGACGGTAAACTGGATAAAAAAATAAATTACGATTACAATTCTGTTGACGATGAAGTCACCGAAGGATTGGAGACTTTCAGCTATGACGAGGAGGGATTACTTAGGTCCAGTACTTATAAAAAAGGTGAGTGGGAATCCACCAAATATATCTTCTATGAAGATGGTAGATTATCAAAAGACTCCACTTTTGGCGGTCAAAAAACTGATTTCTTTTGGATCAACCGGGATGTGAACCTCTACATCTATGAGGGAGAAGAATTAAAAAAAATTGAAAATAGTCGTCAGTTTTTTTCTTCAGCTAAGGAGCTTGAATTAGACAATTCGGATGTCATACACTCCAACTCATACCTTGATCAGGGCTTGGTGATTAAATCAGAATTCCTTGATGCAGATGATTCAGATCCAGAAACCTCTACCTATGAATATCAAAAAGACCTAAAAGGTAACTGGACCAAGCAGACCAGGAAATCTTCAAATAAAGACTACAACAATACCATCGAACGACAAATCTTTTACTCAGGTGACGATATCAGTGTCTTTGAAAACAAATACGAATCGCTTAAAAATAAACTCTTAGGCGGCACCATCAGTTCGAAGGAAAACCGCCCCGAAGAAGAACAAGAAAGTGTTTATATGGGTGCGACGGAAGAGGAATATACTTCCAACGAACCGTCCAAACCACAGCCACAGAAATGCTGGAAATGCAATGGAACAGGAAAATGTCCGAAATGTTCCGTTCCACAACGAGTACGTTATAAAAAAGGTGAAGCACCGCGCGACCACAATGAAATTCGTTTAGGAATGGTCGTGTGCTCGCAGTGTGGTGGCAACACCATGAATTGGGGTCACGATGAGGATGAAAGCTGCTACCTCTGTAAAGCAACCGGGTGGCTTTATTGTCAGACCTGCAATTCCTACGGTAATGGCCGAAACATTGGGCAATGTCAGGAGTGTGATGGAACCGGATTTAGGAATTAGCAACAGCAGAAGTTCGTGAATCACATTAACCCTTTACCATAGACCAAAAATATAGTAACGGCCGATCTAAGGTCTACCCTCTAAACCACTTTAAAATTAAAAAAGCCTTAAGTCATTAGACCTAAGGCTTTTTTCGTACTCCGTACGGGAATCGAACCCGTGTTATCAGAATGAAAATCTGACGTCCTAACCCCTAGACGAACGGAGCATCTTCACTGACTGACGTTCGGATTACTCTAAACTCCGTCAAATGAGGCGCAAATATACCCTAACGCCCATTTTTTGCAACACTAGCAACCAAAAATTTCGATCCTTCCGAATCAAATCCTATGGGTTTTACCCCTGAAGCATCTATTTTTGCGCCCTAATCAAAAGCAACTCGAATCATGACTAAGATTGGTATCAATGGATTCGGCCGCATCGGCCGCTTGGCTTTCCGCGCCGCCGTAAACCGCCCCGACATCGAGATCGTCGGAATCAACGACCTCGTAGACCCAGAATATATGGCCTACATGCTCAAATACGATTCTACCCACGGTCGGTTCAACGGTACCGCTGAGGCCAAAGACGGTAACCTCATCGTCAACGGAAAAACCATTCGCGTCACTGCAGAAAAAGATCCCGCAAACCTGCGCTGGTCTGAAGTCGGTGCCGAAATCGTGATCGAATCAACAGGCCTCTTCCTCACCCAGGCCGATGCCCAAAAGCACATCGCCGCCGGCGCTAAAAAAGTGGTGATGTCCGCTCCCGCTAAAGACGATACCCCAACCTTCGTAATGGGGGTAAATCATAAAAATCTGACCGCTCAGCACACGATCGTTTCTAATGCCTCGTGCACAACCAACTGTCTGGCCCCACTCGCAAAAGTCCTGCACGATAACTTCGGTATTGCAGAAGGACTAATGAGTACCGTCCATGCCGTTACCGCAACACAAAAGACAGTCGATGGACCAAGCGCAAAAGACTGGCGCGGCGGTCGTGGCGGATACCAAAACATCATCCCATCTTCTACCGGTGCCGCTAAAGCCGTGGCCCTTGTAATCCCTGAACTCAAGGGAAAACTTACCGGTATGTCCTTCCGCGTTCCCGTGGCCGACGTATCGGTTGTTGACTTGACCGTACGTCTTGAAAAACCTGCTTCTTACGAGGACATTAAGAAAGCCATGAAAGCTGCTGCTGAAGGTGATCTGAAAGGAATCCTCGGATATACGGAAGATGAGGTTGTTTCATCAGACTTCATCGGCGACGCACGCACCTCCATCTTCGACGCTAAAGCCGGAATCTCCCTGAACAATAACTTCGTTAAGGTCGTATCCTGGTACGATAACGAGTGGGGATATAGCAATAAGCTGATTGATTTAGTACAGGAGTTGGCGAAAAAATAAAACTAGTTTTCAGTTTCTGGTTTTCAGTTTTCAGTAAGTCTATAAACTGCCGATACAGAAAACTGAAAACTGGAAATCGAAAACTGAAGAATGTCTGATTTCAGCGAGAAGATTTTCCTGGAGAATCTGGCGCAGACTTCTCCCTTCCCGTTCAAAATACCTGTTGAGCGAGCTGAAGGAGTTTGGCTTTATGGCCCGGAATCGGAAAAAAAACGCTGGCTCGATTTCATTTCAGGCATAGCTGTAGCCAATGTCGGTCACCGACACCCTCATGTCGTAAAAGCCATTAAAGACCAGGTGGATAAACACCTGCATGTGATGGCGTATGGGGAATACATCCAATCTCCTTCCAACTTACTGGCAGAAAAACTGACCAGTCTGCTCCCGTCAACCCTGAATTGTACATACCTCGTAAACTCAGGCACCGAAGCCAATGAAGCTGCCCTGAAACTGGCCAAGCGCGCAACTGGCCGGACAGAAATTGTTTCGTTCCACCGCTCCTACCACGGCAGCACACACGGCTCGCTTTCTGTGTCGGGAAATGAAAAAAAGAAAAATGCTTTCCGCCCCCTCCTGCCCGATGTACGCTTTATTAATTTTAATAAAGTAGAGGACCTTGAGCAGATCACAGAACGGACTGCAGGTGTGATCGTTGAAACCATCCAGGGAGATGCCGGCGTACGCATTCCAGATAAGAGCTACATGAAGGCCCTACGCAAGCGCTGTACCGAAACAGGAGCACTACTAATCCTGGACGAAATTCAATGCGGGATGGGACGGACCGGAACACTGTTCGCCTTTGAGCAATTTGAAATTGTTCCGGATATTCTGACCATCGCCAAAGCATTTGGTGGTGGAATGCCGATCGGTGCTTTCATCTCGTCAACAGAACGCATGGCCTTGCTAACCCACAACCCGATGCTTGGTCACATCACCACCTTTGGAGGCAATCCCGTTTGTGCGGCAGCTGCATTAGCTACTCTTCAGGTACTGACCACACCAGGTTTATTGGAGGAAGTAGAAGAAAAAGGTAAGCTGATTGAATCGATGATCCGGCATCCGAAAGTAAAAGAGATTCGACGGAAGGGACTGATGTTCGCGATAGATTTTGAAAACGAAGAAACTGTAAAGCGAATTGTAGATGAGGCTCTGGCCAATGGCGTGATCTGCTTTTGGTTCCTCTCCCATCCCGCCAGCTTCCGCATTGCTCCTCCGCTTACCATTACAGAAGAAGAAATCCGCCACGGTTGTTCCGTCATCCGCGACGCCATAGAAAAAGCGTGAGCTAGTTTTTGCTTCTGGAAGCCAGGAATCCCCTCCAGTCCTCAAACTGTGCATTCTTAACGACCCGCGGGAATTTATGTTGACCACCTGATTTTCCTTTAGAGGCTAGATAATCGTAAAAAGTAGAGGTCGGCAACACATCCACTACAACCTCTTGAAGGGCAGCAATTCGTTCAACAGCATAATCGTCGTTGAGTTGCTGAAGATGATAATCCAGACGATGACCAAGCTTTTTCACATCAACAGCAACATCACACCCGATGTACCAATGATGCGCAAACAAGCTCTTTGAAGGAACTCCAGCCACAGTAAACTCCGGAATACTGATATTGAATTCCTCCGATACCAACTCAATGGCTTTATTCATATTATCTACAGAGAGGTGCTCACCACACAAACTTAAAAAATGCTTGGTGCGTCCGGTAATGATAATCTCGGCGTCTTCTTTGGAGGCAAACCGCACCACGTCACCGATTAGATATCTCCAGGCGCCTGCACACGTAGACATTACGAGCGCATAATCTTTATTTTCAACAACCTCATCAAGCATTACGGTTTTAGCCTCTGGTTTTACTTCTCCGTTATCATTGAAATTTTCTTCATCAAAAGGAATAAACTCAAAAAAGATTCCATTGTCGAGAACCAACTTCATGGTGCGACGATTGGGATAGGCCTGGTAGGCAATAAATCCTTCGGAAGCCAGGTAGGTTTCCAGATAATGGATTGGTTTGCTCAACAGTTTCTCAAAACCTTTTCGATAGGGATCAAACGAAACACCACCGTGCACGTAGGCCTGAAGATTCGGCCAAAGTTGATGGATGTTGTCGAGTTTGTGGTAGTCGATAATTTTTTCAAGTAAGATCTGAATCCAAGCCGGAACACCTACGATGATGGTAATGTCCCATTCATCCGCCTTCTTGGCAATCTCAACCAATTTAGATTCCCAATTCCGGTTCCGGGCAATCTCTTTACCTGGCTTATAAAAATGCTGGAACCAAAAGGGTAGCTTGGCAGCTTGAATCCCACTAAGGTCACCTTCAAAATAACTGCCCCGACGATTGAGGTGTGTGCTTCCTCCTATCATCAAAATCCCTCCTTCAAAAAAATGGGCCGGGAGATCATATCGCGAGAGTGAAAC
>JBMSPY010000161.1:0-5413 GCA_049423005.1 Cyclobacteriaceae bacterium | reverse complement strand
AGCCTCGACTGCAGCGCGCTCCTTTTCGATGCCATCGTTCATGCGGCGGCGCTTGTTCTCGGCCGCGATGAAGTGCTTCTTCCAGCCCTCAGGGTCAGGACCCAGCTGGGTCTTGAACACCTTGGTGGCGAGCTCCGCTGCCTTCTCAGGGTTGCGCGTTACCCACGCGCCGAAGGACCGTGAGTCGTAACGCGGTTGCGGCGCACGCTTCTCCCCCTCATCCTCGCCCTCAGGTCCAGAATCAGCATCAGTGCCGATGGCAAGAAACTGGCCGCGGTAATTGCTGAGTAAATTACTTTTTCGTCAAAACAAGCGCACACCAGGAGTCTTTTACCTCCTGCTTCTGAAGTGTAAAACCTTCGTGGGCTGCACAGGCTCTCAGATCAGGAACATCCGATTCATAAAAGCCACTGAGCACGAGCGTGCCTCCGTGGCGCAAGTGCTTAGCGTATTCTGACATCTCATCGATCAAGATATTTTTATTGATGTTCGCCAGAATAATATCGAAGAGCTCGCCGAATAAAAGTGTGCGCACGGTCCCTTGTCGTAGCTGAACCCGGTCGCAGCCATTGTTTTCAAGATTTTCTTTACCATTTACCGTACTCCACTCATCAATATCAAATGCATCCACAAATGCAGCGCCACGCTTTTGAGCCATTATGGACAATACACAGGTTCCACAACCGGCATCCATAACGCGCATGTGCTCATGGTCTATTTCCATCTGACATTTCAACATCAACCAGGTCGTTGCATGGTGACCTGTGCCAAACGACATTTTTGGCGTGATGATAATTTCGTACGGATAATTTTTTTCCGTTTGATGGAAATCCGCCCGTACAATGCAACGGTCCTCCACCACTACCGGCTCAAAGCTTTTTTCCCATTGCTCATTCCAGTTCTCTTTTTCAATTCTGGTTAACGCAAAAGAAAGTTTCTCCAAATGATGATAACGCTGACGTATGGATTCAAGCGTTTCCCGATCGTAGTGGTCTTGCTCAGCAAATGCCTCGAATCCTGATTCCGTTTCCTGGAAGGTATCAAAACCTGCCTCAGCTGTTTCTGCAATCAGAATCTCAGTGAATTCGGAATCACATTGGACCTCTAACCTGGTATAAAACATTAACCGGCTGCATTAACGATGTCCGCAAATTCCCTGGCTTTAAGAGAGGCGCCTCCCACCAAACCACCGTCTACGTCCGGACAGGAGAAAAGTTCTTTGGCATTATCCGCCTTAACACTTCCACCGTATAAGATGATTATGCCTTCAGCAATTTGCTTCCCATATTTCTCACTAAGACACGCTCTGATTACGGCATGCATTTCCTGGGCCTGGGCAGCCGATGCCGTTTTACCGGTACCGATGGCCCAAACGGGTTCATAAGCAATAACTACTTTAGAAATTTGATCCGCCGTAAGGTGAAAAAGGCTCTCCGTAACCTGAGTTCTTACCAACTCATTATGACTACCTGCCTCACGAACCTCAAGAGGTTCACCACAGCAAAAAATCGGAGTCAGTCCGTTGCTTAAACATTGATCCGTTTTTTTCGCAAGCACAGGGCCATGTTCACTAAAATATTGACGTCGTTCGCTGTGACCGATGATAACGTAGGGAATAGCCATCGACTGAATCATGGATGCGGCCACTTCGCCGGTGTAGGCTCCTGATGTATGTTCGCTGCAATTTTGAGCCCCCACCTGAATACCAGATCCAGCTAAGGTCTCCTGAATAGATTGTAAAAATGGAAACGGAACACAAACCAAGGCAGTAGCGCCCCCCTTGTATTCCGCTTCAAGGATGGTTCTCAATTCAGAAGCAAGTGCTTTAGCCTCCTGAAGATTTTTATTCATTTTCCAGTTTCCGGCAACGATCTTTTTTCTCATGTTGGAAGGGTATTAATTATTCGCAAAGGTGAATGATTCACTAGGATTTTCCCGCATCAACCGGGCACTCTTAATTTGACCACGGTAAGATACATGCACCAGGTTGGATTGATCGGCATGGGTTTCCTGAATCACATCATTCCAGACTTCAATGGTCCTAAATTTTTTAATTACAGGAGATTCGATATAACAGATCAGGGCTACATCCTCTACTTCTGATCCGAGATAATTCAGTACAACGGGCTTTCCATCAATTTTTACTTTTAAATGTCTGATCAGGTATTCAGAAACCAGATCATCTGTTTTTCTTCCCTTATCCGGCTCTAATAAATTCAATTCATTTTCTTTTTTCAGGGCACGAACAGAAAGCTCCAAGTCATCAATAAAAATTCGGGAAGTAATTTGAAAGGTCTTATCCTTTTCACTGTAATTGACCTCCGTCACCGAAAGATGGATGGGATGCAGATTGATAATCCAGGACAGAAGTATTGATAGGAGCATGGTGGAATGTTTCGCAGCGGCAAAATTAGAATATTAATGAAAATGACCTTAATAAATGTTTCAACATCAAAAACAAGATCCGTTGAGAAATTTTTGTAACCGATCAGCAAAGGAGTCGCGACAAAAAACTTTAAATGATTTAATTCGCATTGTTATACCTGATGTCATGAAGAAATTGATTTTGATTCTTTTCTCACTGGTCATTTCCCTGCAATCCTATTCACAGGAAAAGGCTAGTGTAACCGCCGCCGATCTGATGAAGATTGTCACCGTGAATCAGCTTCAAATTTCACCTGACCGTACCAAAGCCGTTGGCATTGTCAATCGCAAAGCAGTTAAAAATGAAAATGAATTTTACTATACACGCCACCTGTTTCTTTTTGATTTAAGCAATCAAAAAAATCACCGTCAATTAACTTTTGGAGACCGTAATGACGGCTCTCCGCAGTGGTCACCAGATGGAAAGAACATTGCATTCATGCGTATCGAGAACGACAAAAGTCAAATTTGGATTCTTCCTCTTGAAGGCGGAGAAGCCTATGTCCTCACACGTTTTGAGTTTGGTGCTGGCCGACCACGCTGGTCGCCCGATGGCACCAGGATTCTGTTTCAATCCTCCTTGCCACGACATGCAATAACAGGCGAACTGCCGTGGAGTTATGAACGTCCGGGTCGCATTATCGGAGATGAGCCGAATTTCAAAGCAATGAAGCCTGATGAAAAAAAGAAGATTTTAGCTAAGCCGGATGGTAACATTGAGGAGGTACGTGCCTGGCTGGCACGAAATGCCAGTGAATCAAATCCACGAGTGATTACTAGACAAAATTTTCAAGGTGAACTTAACCTGCAGCCAGATGAATCCTTTACTCATCTGTATGTTCAAAAATTTTCTCCTACTGAAAAACCTACAGCACTTACTGCTGGGTTTCAGGATTTTTCTGGGGCCGAATGGTCGCCGGATGGAAAAAAAATAATTGCCGCTTCCAAAAGGTTCACAGATCATCCAGATAAAGTTGAAGACAGAGACTTATGGATCATCGACGTGGAGGAAAAGAGTGCTAAGGAATGGCTCTCTTGGGATGGTTATGATTTGGGTAGTCCACAGTATGCGCCTGATGGTTCCAAAATCGCTTTCAGAGCGAGACCTAATAAAAATCGCCATGCGCCTCCTTCACATTTAGCCGTAGCAGGATCGGATGGATCAAAGCCAATGGTATTAACAACAACGTTCGATCGGGATGTTAACAATACCATCTGGTCAGCAGATGGTAAATCCATTTACTTTACAGCTGAAACGGAGGGATTCATTCCTGTTTTCAAAATCAACAGCACAGGTGGAAAACCAGAATTAATCCTGGGGGCTGAAGCAGGAATCAATGAATTTGATTTGAGCGGCGAGAAGTTAATTTATGCACAAACGATAACTCAAAATCCATGGGAAGTTGGTGTGTACTCATTAAAAGAAAAATCCAATAGAATTCTGACGGAATTCAATTCGCCCTGGGTGAGCACCAAAAAATTAAGTATCCCCACCGAATACCGCCTGAAGCGTCCCGACGGAACCATCATTCAATATTGGGTAATGCCTCCCGCTGATGGGGTCGTTGACGGAAAAAAGTATCCAGTGATTTTAAATATCCATGGCGGACCATCCGCCATGTGGGGACCCGGTATTTTTTCCATGTGGCACGAATTTCAAACGGAAGCAGCCTGGGGTTATGGAATTGTCTACTGCAATCCACGAGGTAGTGGCGGCTATGGCGACAAATTCAAGAAAGGTAATTTTCAGGATTGGGGTACCGGTCCGGCAGGTGATATTCTTGGTTCGTTGGACGACGCTCTGGCCAAAAATAATTGGATGGACAAAGACCAGTTGTTTGTAGAAGGTGGAAGTTACGCCGGTTATATGGTGAGTTGGATCATCGGACACGATCAGCGTTTCAAAGCGGCCAATGCACAGCGTGGCGTTTACGACCTGGATACGTTTTTAGGAGAAGGTAACGCGTGGCGCCTGGTGCCCACCCATTTCGGTGGTTATCCCTGGACGCCGGGTGTGAATGAAATCCTGGAAAAAAATTCACCCATCAATTATGTCCAGAATATCAATACGCCATTATTAATTATTCATGGCGATCAGGATTTGAGAACTGGTGTAATTCAATCGGAGATGCTGTATAAAAGCCTGAAAATTTTAAACAAACCGGTTGAATACATCAGGTATCCTAAAGAAGGTCATGAATTAACCCGTAGCGGTAACCCGGGAAGAATGATGGACCATCTGCTCAGGATCATTGAATTTTTTGAGCGATACGCTAAGCATCCTTAAAACCCCTGGGATTTAGTTACCCCAACTCGATAGTCCCCAATTCTATTCTATGGGGATTTGTAGGATAATTCAGAATTTAGCAGCTCAATAAACTGCTAACTATGGATTTCCGGATTGAAAAAGATACCATGGGCGAGGTCAAGGTGCCTGCCGACAAGTATTGGGGTGCTCAAACAGAACGTTCACGCAATAACTTTAAGATAGGTCCAGAGGCCAGTATGCCAAAGGAAATTATTCACGCTTTCGCCTACCTGAAAAAGGCTGCCGCTCAGGCCAATCATGAACTCGGAGTACTGCCTGCCGAGAAATGCAAAATGATTGAGGCCGTGTGCGAAGAAATCCTGGAACATAAGCTCGACGATCAATTCCCGTTGGTGATCTGGCAAACAGGCTCAGGTACTCAAAGTAACATGAATGTGAATGAGGTCATTGCCTACCGTGCACATGTAAAAAGTGGAGGAAAATTAACCGATGAAAAAAAGGTGCTGCATCCTAATGACGATGTCAACAAATCGCAGTCATCCAACGATACGTTTCCAACGGCCATGCACATCGCCGCTTACAAAATGATCATGGAAGTAACCATTCCAGGCATGAACAGGCTGCGTGATACACTTGCTGAAAAAGCGAAAGCATATGCCCAGATTGTGAAAACCGGTCGAACGCATTTTATGGATGCAACACCGCTGACACTAGGACAGG
>JBMSPY010000160.1:0-5424 GCA_049423005.1 Cyclobacteriaceae bacterium | reverse complement strand
GTATGCACCGGGATTATGAAACCAGGCTACACCGGTGCAAGCCTTATCTACAGGAGGTACCAAAAGAAACGGAGTGTTGTCACAACCGAGAAACGGATCAATGTTAATGACAGATTCAATAAAGAAGGTAGTATTGAAGGAATCAAACATATTCAGGATTCCTCCATTTCGATTTTGCTCCAGGTAACTAATCTTATACTCTCCGAGGCCTGGAAAGGTATGTCGGATACAAAACTTTACTGTGGCAATATTGGGGCCCAGGTCCGGACGTTCGGTATTTTCAATTTGAGGAGGGCTAAAGAATGTACCATCTCCAAAATCCAAAACACCATCGCCAAAACGAATGGTGGTGGCTGTATTGGTAAAAACGGTAATACAAATTTCGTATTCCAGGGAGCAGTTGATCCGTCGAGCCGTAATCTCACCTGCACGCAGATGCGAAGAAAAAGCCTCTTTAGGCAGGGCAATCAAAACCCACACAAGGGCCACCAGTAATCTGGCCGTCTTTAAATGATTCAAAAAAGACATCTTCATTCCGAACCGTAAATATGCTAATTATCCCGCCAATTCGCCGATGATAAACGATCTGAAAATGTGCTTATTTTGAGGCCTGTTTGGATGTTTTAAAATGATCTGAACAGGTTTACCCAAAGAAACAATGCGGTTAATCAAAGATTTTACTCAAGGCCCTGTTCGGGTATCCCTCTTTCATTGGAATAACAAATACCTGATTAAGCTGGAGGCTGGTCCGATGGAACAGACATTTAAAATAGACGAGTTTGACCTGGAGTCGGAGCAACAGCTGCACAGCCTTTTGGATAGCGAATTCCTCGAAAATTGCATGAAACGATTCGATGAAATGTATTCGCAACTCCGTCAGGCCATGAAAAAGCTTGAACAATGAATTTATTTCTAATTTAGCTGGCCTTACGCTGGAAATGGAGATACTGGAGGAGAAAAAAAATAAAAACAGGCGATACGAACCAATACTGGAGCGCATTCCGGATTGGCCTGTTTATGCTTTGAGCAAACAGAGAAAAGCCTTTATTGACGAGGTGGCCGATAAAACACTGCAACGCATCATCGAACTACGGCAAAATAAAAAGCAGGCCATGATCGATGAGCTTGAAGCAACGGCTATCCGTGAACAAAATCGTCTAAAAAGAAATCGGTGGCGGGTCGATCCAAAAGACGAACCAAAATTTTGGTCAAATGTCCGAAGTGAAATAGCCGCTATACGCGAACAGCAGGATGAGGATACAGACAAAGTCATTGCATTACTCAGGAAAGTAACACATCGTTACGCCAACGAAATCGCAGGAAATTTCAACCCCAGTTCTTACCGCCTCGCACGGGAAATCATCAAGTTCTGGTTCGCACGCTTATTGAATGGTGCACGTGTTCGGAAATTTGGCGCCTTTTTTAGGAATCGATATACCTTAAGAGATAAAATTCACATCGTCGGAAAGGTAAAACAGTTGCGCCAACTGGCCACCAAAGGAACCATCATTATCGTTCCGACGCACTCATCCAACATCGACTCCATGTTGATCGGATGGGTTATTCATTCCTTGGGATTGCCCGCCTTCATTTACGGTGCAGGCTTGAACCTCTTCAACATCAAGATCTTTGCCTATTTCATGAATAGTCTCGGAGCCTATAAGGTTGACCGAAGGAAAAAAAATGTTCATTACCTGGAAACGTTGAAAATGTACAGCAATCTGGCTATTCAAAAAGGAGCTCATAGCATTTTCTTCCCTGGTGGCACACGCTCCAGATCAGGTCTGATTGAAAAAAGTTTGAAATTGGGCTTGCTTAGTACAGCGGTTGAGGCCCAGCGTCACATCTTTCAGCAAGAAACTGAAAACCCAAGGAAAATTTTTGTTGTACCCGTTACCTTAAACTATCACTTTGTCCTCGAGGCCCCTGACCTTATTGAGGATTACCTGCAGTCAAAAGGACAGGATCGCTATTTCCCTGAAAAGGAGAAATACGGTAGTATGGAGCTTCTGAAATTTGTCTACAAGTTCGCCACAAAAGGATCAAGCATTTCTGTTTCCATCGGTAAAGGACTTGATGTACTCGGAAATTATGTTGATGAAGACGGAAACAGCATCGATCAACATGGACATGTTCTGAACGCCAGGGAATATTTTGTTAGTAACGGCGTTGTTACTGAAGACACACAGCGGGAAAGTGAATATACCCGCATACTAGCCGATAAGGTCGTTCGGGAATACCACCGCATTCACCGCGTATTTGGAAGCCATCTCGCAGCCTTTGTAGCCTTTGTTATGTTTCAGCGGATGCACCCAAAACTGGATCTGTTCGGATTGTTGCGACTGCCGGAAGAAGAACTTGAGATTCCATATGAGGAATTCCGGGAAACCTTTAAAAAGGTGAGGAAAGAAATCTATCAACTAAAAGAAAAAAACAAGATCAATATAGCCAGTCATTTAAAAGGCGAGCTTGACGAAGTCATTAAGCGAGGAATTGACAACGTCGGAATCTTTCACCTGAAAAGACCGTTGTTGAAAAATAAGGCTGGCAACATCATCACTCAGGACCTGAACGTACTCTATTACTACCACAACCGTTTGGTCGGTTATGACCTTGAACGCTTCATCTGAGAAACCAGTAGGTGTTATCGGCGCCGGCAACTTCGGCACGGTAATCGCCAATATGCTTGCCGAACAAAGGCAAGTGCTACTCTTTACGCGCGATGAAGATAAAGCCAATTCCATGCGGCAAACGAGAACCTCCCGTGGCATTGAACTTCATCCATCCGTAGAACCGGTAACCAATCTTCAGATACTGGCCGATACCTGCGACATACTTTTTCCAATCGTTCCTTCTCGGGTATTCCGGTCCATGATGAAAGACCTTTCGCCATTCCTCAGACCCTACCATATTCTCATTCACGGAACCAAAGGACTTGATCTGCAGCTTCCTTTAGGGGAAACCATAGAATCCATGAAGTTTCTCGATCGAACAATGGTAAAAACCATCAGCGAGGTAATCAAAGAAGAAAGCGTCGTGGCCAGAGTTGGCTGTTTGGCTGGACCTAATCTTTCCAGAGAACTTGCTGAACGTCAGCCCGGTGCCACCGTGATTGCATCGCCATTTCAGGAAGTCATCCAAACCGGCAAGCGCCTGTTGCGGTCAGACCGATTTCAGGTTTATGAAAGCAATGACCTGGTTGGGGTTGAACTGGCTGGAGTGCTTAAAAATATCATTGCCATTGCGGCAGGAGCACTTAGTGGCCTGGGCTATGGTGATAATGCACGAGGGTTATTAATCAGTCGCGGTGCTGTTGAAATGGTTTACATGGGAAAAGCTATGGGAGGAAATACAAAAGCCTTTCTTGGTGTAGCCGGAATTGGAGACCTTGTGGCCACCTGCAATAGCCCTACGAGCCGAAACTTCAGCGTTGGATACCGGCTGGCAAAAGGAGAAACACTAGCTGAAATTTTGGCGGATATGGACGAGGTCGCCGAAGGAGTAAATACCGTTAAAATCGTCAAAAAATGTGCAGATTTTTATCGCGTAAGGGCAATGATCACGGAAAGCCTGTATAAAGTTTTATTCGAAAATCTTACTGTGCAAGACGCACTTTCTCAGCTGATGCGCTTCCCTTTCAGCTTAGACATTGATTTCCTGAAAGAGTAAGTCTAAAATGCGGAGCGAATCCGCTCTGCCATCTGAATAAGTTCTTCGGAGGATGGCTTAAGTTTTGGTCTGGTAAAATTTACATCATCGGCACTATTCATAGGCACCAAATGAACATGGGTATGAGGTACTTCCAGACCGATAACGGAAATTCCGATTCGGCGACATGTAACAGCCTTTCGTAATGCTTTGGCGACTTTTTTAGCAAAGATCATCATTGGCCCAAAGTCATCATCTTCCAGATCAAAAATGTAATCAACCTCTTTTTTGGGAACAACCAGAACATGACCTGGAACCAGTGGCATCACATCCAAAAAGGCTATGAAAGAATCGTCTTCCAGAACAATGTGAGCGGGTATTTCCCGAGCAATAATTTTGGAGAAGATACTGGACATAAAATCAAAGTGTGATTTCTAAGATCTCAAATTCAATTTCCCCGGCTGGCGTTTTAATCATGGCAGAATCACCTTTCTTTTTACCAAGCAAACCCTTTCCAATTGGTGATTGAGTGGAAATTTTTCCGGCCTTCAAATCGGCCTCCTCTTCCGAAACAAGTAAATACGTTACGGTTGCATTATTTTTTTTATTCCGGATGGTCACCCTCGATAGAATCGAAATCGAATCGGTATCAATTTGAGATTCATCCAACAATCGTGCATTGCTCACAATTTCCTCCAACTGAGCAATCTTAGCTTCCAGTAATCCCTGAGCATCTTTTGCAGCGTCGTATTCGGCATTCTCGCTCAAATCCCCTTTATCGCGCGCTTCAGCAATCTGTCGCGCAATATCAGCCCGACCTTTACCTTTTAAAAATGCGAGTTCAGATTTAAGCTTATCAAGCCCCTCTTTTGTATAGTACGATACCTTTTTAGCCATAGTTCGAAAAATGTTAGACGTCCTTAAAAAACAAAACAACGGATACCGAGGGGTAACCGTTGCGTTCGATGGCTCAAAATTACCAAATAATCGACTGAAAGCAAACGCGCACGCTCCAGGAAGGATGATTCGATTTCGTAGTTTTAATCCAAATTTGGTGTGATATGAATCATTGGCTACTCAAAACAGAACCATCAACATACAGTTGGGATACACTCGTTAATGAAGAGACCGGATTATGGGACGGCGTCCGGAATCATCAGGCCAAGTTGAATTTGCAAAAAATGAAAAAGGGCGATCTCGCGTTCATTTACCATACGGGAGATGAAAAATCAATTGTCGGAATTGCCGTTCTGACAGAAGGACCCTTTCCAGAACCCGGAGCCGAAGAATGGACATCCGTCCGCATTAAAGCAAAGAAGAAACTCAAAAAACCTGTTAGCCTAGTCACCATAAAATCGGATAAAAGACTTAGTCAGATCAGTTTAGTGAAAATGAGCCGTCTTTCGGTTCATGCATTATCAAAGGAAGATTTTGATCTGATTTTAGGACTAGCAGAAAAATAAAAACGAATCATGCGCCTTTTTCTTTGCCTGCTTTTATACGCCTTTTGTACTCAAGGACTATTTGGCCAGGTAGTCCAGAACGCACGATTTGAATTATCCCGCAAAAACTCAGACCCAGAACCAATTGTTTTTTCCCTCAATCAGGAAGGCCTGGTTGTATTGGAAGATTCACGAGACTTTGAGGGAAGAAAAAGATTACGGAAGTACATCCAGCTAGATACCACCCTGAACATAATTTGGGCATCCCAGGTGGCCATTCCAGAAGAAGAAGAACTGGCCGGTTATGAATACACACAAGGGTCCTTCCAAATCC
>JBMSPY010000159.1:0-5436 GCA_049423005.1 Cyclobacteriaceae bacterium | reverse complement strand
CAGGCGATCGTTTTGATAATGGTTTTTATCTGGTTCACTATTCCTCGAACAGAATTCTACAGCTAAAGGATAAAAAATTAGGTGGACTCATTCGCGATGCCCGGCTAGCAGGTTTACATGGAAATAATTTTCCGGAACGACGGCTAGTCTATTTCTTTAATGACTCCCTGAAAATCCTGAATTCCAATAAACAGAAATTTGCTTTCAAACTAAGTCTTGAAGATTTTGAAGAAACACCCCACACCATATGGAATCCTGTGCCAGAACCATCTATTTTTTCACTGAATACAGCTAAAAAAATCCTTCCGGGAATTGGTTTAATAGGTCTGATGGTAGGTCTGGGATTTTTCTATGCTTCAAGAAGAATAATAGCAGAACCTGAAAAAAATGAAGATTTTGATAAGCACGAAATCAAATTATTACAGGCTATAGCACTTACGCAAGACTTCACGGTAAAGCCGGACGATATTGACCAATTGTTTGACGAAGGAGTCAGCCGATCCACTGAAGCCTTGAAAAAAAGGCGAAGTATGCTCATCCGGTCTATCAATAAAAAATATTCCGAGCAGTTCGATGACGAGGATGATTTGATCAGAACTGAGCGACTGGAGAGCGATCGTCGCATGGTTCAGTATGTGATGGATGCGAAAAAATATGCACGGATCAGTAAGATTATTCAAGATAAATAACCTGATTGATTAAGAATTCTAGTTGTCTGAGTCACAAATGACCAGACGTTCATATCCTCAAATCCGGAAAAAATGCAGACATTTTGAATCAATGTCCCCGTATAATCAAATCCGAGGTTTTTCAAAACAGCATTCATGCTCACACTTTCAGATCGGGCAATGGAATACAGTGCATGAATTCCTTCCTCTTGTAAATCCTTCATGAAAGCCGAAAGAATGGCTTTCATAAAACCTTTACCAGCCATATCCTTTAAGGTGCCACAGTCTGATAATTCAGCGTTACGGTAAGTTCGGTTAATCTCCGCACAGGCTGCACTTACAATGGCACCCTCTCTCCGGATAAATTTATATAGTGAATCACCGGATATCATCTTTTTAAGGTATTGTGGATCAGTGATGGGTGTTGGATAAACTGGAAAAATAGTAGCATAGAATCGAGCCAAATCTTCGGCATCACCAGATGTAGCAGTATGTATATCAGGAACGGACTGGTTCGTAAAGGTGAATCGGTCAAATGACTGGCTGGTATCAACCGCAATTTGATTTGTCCTTGAAGCCCCTTTTTTACGATTTGGATTGGGATAGGCCGTCATGAAGTGCATATCTATTCCAAAATAGTAGCCACGTACAAAGGCCTCTTCGCAATAGCCGGCCGCTGAGAAAAACAGGCGATCATTTGGCCGTGATTTGATGATAACTTTTTCCGTCCAATTCGGAAGATGAAGGTGTAATAGGATCATTACTTGTTCAAGCGGACCGAAGTAATCATCCATCCTGACCCTAAGACTAAGCTTATCTATGTAAAGCTCTGCCCCAGCATCGGCGTGTATCTTCATCGGAGCGGTGAAGATCCTGGACTGCAATTCCGGATCACTTTCAGAACGATAGACAAAAATTGTTTCAGCCATCACTTTCAAAAATGAATATAAAAAAATAAACCCCGGTTTTGGCCGGGGTTTAAATTTTACCTGTACCAGGAGAACTTACTTACGATGACCGTATTTTTTTGAATAGCGGTCGTACAATTCCTCATGCTTGTTGTTCAAAACAATCTTCTTTCCGCCAATAAAAGCCTCACTGATCTTATTGGTTCGGAAATCCAGAGCATCTCCTGCAGAAATAAATAAGGTGGCATCTTTTCCCGTTTCCAAAGTGCCAGCTTTGGTATCCACACCAATCATTCGGGCAGGATAAATGGTGAGTGCCTTCAGCGCCTCCTGAGGATCCATGCCATGGGCGATGGCAGTGCCGGCATAGAACGGTAGGTTGCGACCGGTACCTAGTGATCCAGTATGAGAGAATGCCACTTTAACACCAGCCTTACTCAACAACGCTGCCAATGAGTACTGAAGATCTATGGCTTCGTCGTCACGAATAGGCAGTGTGTGGACTGAAGGAACAATGACACCGATATCGTTTGCCTTCAGGAACTCGGTTATGTGTAGGGCATCATCTCCACAAGCTACAGCAATCTTTTTTACTCCTTTTGATTTGGCAAAGGTTACTGCATCCACCACTTCTTTTCCTCTGTTGGCATGAATAATTAATGACTTAGAGCCAGAGAACAGACCTTGCATGGCTTCGAATTTCAGATTCACTTCCTTTCCAGCAAGAGCAGAATAGGCTAAAGCGTCATTGAAAAAGGAGTTGATCTCTTCTACATTTTTTCCATAGTCTGAATTGCTTTCGGTAGAACGCGAAAAAGTTTCAAAATCAAATTTCACGCGCTGCAGTCCGGGCCAATTCAGATGAATGGCTACATCCGCTGTGTGTGCAGCATCTTCCCAGTTCCAGCCATCGAGTTGCATCACGGAGGATGTGCCGGAAATGACACCTCCAACCGGGGCGGCTTCTACTAAAAGTATTCCATTGAAGCGATAGGCCGCAATATGTTCGCTGTCTGTATTGTAAGAAATTAAGGAACGAACATTCGGATTAAATTCCCCAGCCTCATCACTATCTACGGTTGCACGTATGGATTCTATTTCCTGTAATCCAAGGCGTGAATTGGGTAAAACAAATCCGGGATACACATGTTTTCCCGTAGCATCGATTACCTCAAAAGCGGATCGGTTGGCTGGTGCCGTAGCAGCTGCACCTACATAGGTAATTTTTCCATTTTCAAAGGCTACCGCACCATTTGAAATGGGTTGACCGGCAGCGGTGTGGATGGTAGCACCCACAATCAGTACAGGTTTTTGCTGAGGCTGCGCAGGCACAGGTACTTGAGCCTGTAAAGCGATAACCAAAACAACTAGGATGAATGTATTTATAAGCTTTTTCATGGTTAACAAATTTTAGTGGTGACCTCCTCCGATCATTTCCTCCAAATCTCCATCGCAATCAAACTTGATCTGCTGCATCGATGCAGGACGTTGGGTTGGAGCTCCCGATTTTTTAGCATCGGTCATTTTTCGGATCAAACGAGCCCGCTCTGCACGGAGTTCTTCGCGCAATTTGATATCCCTTTCCAAATCGTAGTAAACGGCCCCTTCAATAAGTGTCTTTTCAGCACGGGTGTAAACGGAAAGCGGATGACCATTCCAGAGCACAATGTCGGCAGATTTACCGGGCTTAATGGATCCCATCTGGTTGTCCAGGTGAAGGATTTTAGCGGGATTCAGGGTTACCATTTTCAAGGCATCTTCTTCTCCAATATCACCGTATTTAACCGCTTTAGCGGCTTCTTGATTGAGTCGACGGCCCATATTGGCGTCGTCGGAATTGATGGCCGTGAGTACACCTTCACGTTGCATAATGGCTGCATTGTAAGGGATAGCGTAGTGCACTTCCCATTTGTAGTTCCACCAGTCGGAGAACGTACCGGCCGCAACACCATGCTGTTTCATTTTATCCGCCACCTTATAACCCTCCATAATATGGGTGAGGGAGTTGATACGGACTCCGAATTGCTCAGCCACCTTCATCATCATATTGATTTCAGATTGTACATAGGAGTGGCAAGTGATGAAACGTTTACCCCGTACAATTTCCAGGATCGTTTCATCAACCAAATCGCGACGCGGCGGAGCTGTAGTGGCTCTGACTTTTTCCGGAAGAGCCTGGTAGGCTTTCCATTTTTTCTCATACTCAATGGCATTGGTGAAGGCATCCACAAATACCTGCTCCACACCCATTCGCGTTTGTGGAAAACGCTGTGATTGCGGGCTTGAAGAACGTTTTACATTTTCGCCCAGGGCAAACTTGATGAATTTATCGGCGCCTTTGATCTTGAGTTCCTCAGGTCCTGCACCCCACTTAAGTTTAATGAGTGCTGATTGTCCTCCGATTGGATTCGCCGAACCATGAAGCAATTGTGCAGCCACCACACCACCGGCGAGTTGCTGATAGATGGAATTATCTTCTGAGTTGATTACGTCTTCTTCCCGGACCATGGCCGAGTTGACCGCTACATCATTAATGGCAGCCAAAGCAATGTGCGAATGCTCATCGATAATTCCCGGCGTTACGTGCTTTCCGGTTCCATCGACTACACGACCAGCTGTTGAAAGATTCTTTCCGACGGCAGTAATTTTACCATCCTTAACAAGTACATCTGTATTTTGAAGGATACCCTCCTTTTCATTTGTCCATACGGTAGCGTTCTTAATCAGTATTTCTTCGGGCATTACCTTTTCTTTCATTCCGAAGGCAATGAAGGGGTAGATGACATCACCAACCTCTGGCTTTATCTTCTTAGATTCCCGTGCACGATCCTCTTTTTTATCTGAAGAGCCAGAGTTGGTAGCTTTCCAATTGATCCAGGTGCCATCGGCCAGTTGACCGGTTCCGGCCCAGTTGTTTCCATCGCGCCATCCGGATAACCTAATGTTTTCTGTGCTTGCTCCTCCTTTTACAGGACTGAAGCTCAGGGTAATCAAATTCTTTTCAAATTTTGTTTTAGCGTCCACAGAAAGGGAGTCGGTCACTTTGATTTTCGCTTTTTGAGCGCCTGGCTTACCGGTAACTTCCAGTCCATACGACTTTTCACCGATTTGCAGCGAATACTTCCCACTGAAGTCCGGCGCGTCCTTATCTTTTAAAATATATCCTTCTCCTTGAACCCAGTTTTCGTAGATCACAACATCTTCAGAGAATATATTTCCGGAAGTGATGAGAAAACTGGCCTCCATACCTGGAGCAATAGCGCCTACACGATTTTGCACACCAACCAATTTTGCTGGCGTTTCGGTAATGGCTTTAAGTGCAGCACTTTCAGATAAACCATGATCGATCGCCTTACGGATATTTTTTAAGTAGTCTCCTTTATCTTTCAAACGATCGGAGGTGAGTGCAAATTCAATTCCTGCTTTTTCCAATACTGATGCATTGGTAGGTGCCAATTCCCAATGTTTCATATCGGCCACATTAACTTGCTCGGCATCCATTGGATCCTCAACATCCATTGCATCAGGAAAATTTACCGGAACAATAAGCGGCGCATTGGTCGCTTTTATTTCCGCAATACGCTGGTACTCGTCTCCATTTCCACGGATGATGTATTGTTTACCAAATTCATCGCCAATGCGATCGGCACGAAGGAGGTTCATCCAGTTACCGGCTTCAAATATCTGAGGTAAGCTTTGAGAAGCGATCCAACCTTCAAGAGAAAGGTCTTTAAAGGGTTTTGGATTTTGTTTGCTGTACCATTCGGCATCCAGGTAGGTTTGGCGCAACAAAGCGATAAAGCCCATCAGCGAAGAAGGGTACAATTGTCTGGATGTGCCACGATTAAGGGATAAGTGTG
>JBMSPY010000158.1:0-5438 GCA_049423005.1 Cyclobacteriaceae bacterium | reverse complement strand
ATGAGCAGATAATTTTGTTGGGAGTCGGACTTCACTTCCAGTAAGCGATTGATTTGGTCGGGTGAGGTGGCTACCAGCAACCCCCAACCAACCTCGTGCTGAATAAAAAAGACCGCCAAAGGAAAGATCCGGATAGATGACCGTCGGCCCAGTGGATAAATTTTCACCGGTACCTGGCCGAATCGATCCGGTAACAGGATCAATCTGATCTCCGAAAATCAATTTACTGTAGTTGAGAGATCGTGAATTAACGGCTACTTGTACACCGGGTCGGAAAGAAATTTTTTTCGTTAGTTGAAGTTGGTAGGCGTATTGTAAACCGAAGGTGGTGTTTTGAAGTCCCAAGGCGTTCGCTAGATCACGGGTCATGATGGCGCCAAATCCACTATTGTAGTCTTCTAAATAAAAGTCGGCAAAAGCGGAGAATGTGGTAAAATTGGCATCAATGGATGGCCATTGATTCCGGTAATTTAATCCAAGTCTTCCTTGTTGAGATGAACCAGCGAAGGCTGGATTCAGGTATAAGGGAGCAGCATAGAATTGGGAATATTGGGGGTCTTGACTCATCGCTGGGTTGACGAAGATCAGGTTCATGGCCATAAGAAGCAGGCCACTAACTATTGAACGGAGCATTCCCGAAAACATAGGGTGCAATTTACGGTGTTTCCTGAACAGGTCAGGACTTTGTTGTTTTGGAAGCATCTTCGGATAGCTCATTTTTAGCGTATTTTGCCATTGGCTTATACTGTTTTGACTAAACGGCCCGTTTTACTGAAGTCTTGCACGGATATGTGGGAAAAAAATATTAGAAGCATAGTTCTGTTAATTTCCTTAGCGACGGTGCTTTTTCCCGTGACCAGTATCGCTCAGTCCGGATTTCAGCCTTATGCGCTTACCAAGGGTACCTATAACTGGCATTTTGGAGGTTCTAATAATTTTATTCGGTTTAACCGGGTATCGGCCAAGCCAGAAGTAAAAGCAGGGAAAGCTTCAATGGCGTCAGGTGCTGCGGCCACAGTGTCGGATCCTACAAATGGAAATTTACTTTTCTATACCGATGGCCAAAATATTTTTGATGCCACCAACCGCATTATGCCGGGTGGTTCAGGTTTAGCCGGCAATCCAACTGGAAATCAATCGGTGGCCGTTTGTCCGGTACCGGGGCAGCCTAAAAAATATTTTGTCTTCACCAATTCAGCGACCAATACGACTACCGGAACTGTAAGTTTTACGGTGGTGGATATGAATTCATTTGGTAACGATGTTTCAGTTGGTGGAATCATTCGGTCCTCGCCGCCACTTGGTGAGGTGGAGGGTCCTAAAAGGGATGTAATTTCGGGAGTAGCAGAGGCGATGATTGTTGTTCCTCATGGAAATGGAATAGATTATTGGCTGATTACCCAGGAGCCCAATTTGGATGATCGCCCAACATACAACGCAACCTATATTTCTGCAGGTACTTACTCAGGTTCTGCTCCGACGACTTCGCGATCCCTAGCCCTTCCATCGCGCGCCTCTCATTTTGCTTATCACCCAGGCTTGAAACTTTTGGCTGTGGCTGTCTCTAATCGGCAAACAGATGCGATCATTCTTAAATTTGATGACAGTGGAGGCACGTTTAATTTCTCAGATGAATACCTTTTTAATTCTGCCGTTCTCTCTTCCAATAATCAGGCGATTTATGATATTGAATGGTCGCCTAGCGGTAATTTTATTTATTATACCATTCATGGGGAGGATGGTGTAATACCTGGTAATCTTTTTCAATTCGATCGCCGGAATTCCACGGTGGCGCTAACCCAGGTAATTCCATCCACGGTTACAAGGAGTTTGGGTTTACAACGCGCTCCTGATGGATTCATCTATCATTTATATAAGGACGGCCCTGTCACTAAAATTGGGCGGATTGAATTACCGGATAATCCTGCTGCTCAGTCGAAGTATGTGCCGGACGTATTCGGAGGAATTGATTGGGCGGCCAGTCAATTTCCAGCGGTTCTTCCTGAGGCGCTAAATGATTTATCAGTCTCTTTTGCCGTTTATGGTACATGCCAAAACCAGCCTACCATTTTCTTTCCTGCCGTTTCGCCGGCTGCCGATAGCCTTATTTGGGAGCTTGGTGCCGGCGAGGTTTTCAAAGGCTGGAGTCCGGTATTCACTTTTGAATCCGGAACGCCTTCTACAGTTAAGCTATCTGCTTTTTTGAATGGCCAGAAAAAGGAAGTGTCACTTCCGGTCTCTATTCAACCTTTTCAACTTCAAATTCAACTGCCTTCAGATACGACAGCATGCCGTAGTGAATTTCCTCCCCCACGTGGTACCGCAACCGAGCAAACACGATTTAAGCTCACCGCCCAGGTAAATGGTGGAAATCCTTCATCCCTGATCTGGTCAAATGGACAGGTTGGTAATGTGCTGAAACCTGATTCTGCGGGTTACTACTATGCGATTGCAACGGATGGTAGCGGATGTACCGCCTATGCCGGAGTAAACATAAAGGAATACGGAGCAACAGATAGGCGCGCTAATCTTTGGTATTTTGGAGATAAAGCTGGTATTGACTTTACGACTGGAGAAGTGCTTGACGATAGTCAGATGACAGCGCCGGAAGGCTGTGCTGTGATGGGTGATCAAAACGGAAAACTGCTTTTTTATACCGATGGAGAAACAGTCTATAATCGCAACCATATAGTGATAGCATCTGATATCGGAGGTAGTCCTGCCTCTACGCAGAGTGCCTTGATATTTCAGGTCCCTGATGATGAATCATTGTATTACATTTTTACTACACAAGCCAATGCTTTTGGTTCCGATTATACGGTTTATTACTCGGTGTTTGATTTAAAACAAAACAGTGGTCTAGGTGCAATTGTGCAGGCTAAGGTTCCTTTGTTTTCCAGAAGTACGGAGCGCATCACCATCCGATCAGGCTGGCTGATCACACATGAGTTTGGTAACGATGCCTTCCGGGCCTACCCGATCACTGCAGAAGGTATTGGCAATCCAGTTATTTCTACCATTGGTTCAGAGCACTCCTATGCGGAACCTGCAAGCGGGGAAGGCTACATGAAGGTTGGGCCACGTAATAACCTGGTGGTTCCCTTGAAAACTTCTCAAGGAAATTTTCTTGAGGTATTTCATTTTCTAGACTCCCTGGGAAGAGTTACCGATTACAGAAAAATTGATCTACAGGAATCTTCAGGTCAGGTTTATGGCGTGGAGTTTTCTGGTCTTAAAGTTTTTGCGAGCATCACAGGCTCACCCTCGAAAATTGTTGAGTATTATTTTAATGATCAGGATGATCTCGTTTTTGTACAAAAAGTTTCAAATGCCGGCAGGATAGGAGCGCTTCAAACTGCTCCGGACGGATTGATTTATATTGCTATTGAGGGTAGTACCAGTTTGGGCAGTATTGGGCCTGGAGATGAAGAGCCCGATCCCTCAACGTTTAATTTTAATTTCCGGGAATTGGCGCCGGGAACGAAAAGTTTATTGGGCCTACCCAATTACATCAATCAATTTGGTTCGGGTTTATTTCAACCCACCATTGTTTACGACGGAATTTGTTTGGGAAACCCAACCAATTTTGAAGGAACTCCCACAGATCGGATTGATCAATTTTTGTGGTCTTTTGGTGATGGGGGTGGAAGCATTCAACAAAATGTTGTGCACCGTTATCAGCGCTCGGGACTTTACACGGTTTCGATGAATCTCAAAAATAGATGTGGATTGGATACCACACTTGTTGAACAGGTTCGCATTTTTGATCCTCCGGCACGTCCCTCTATACCTGGCTCTGCAGTGTTGTGTAATGGACCGGTTACACTGGATGTTGGGCAAGCTGGTTTGAACTATTTCTGGACAACCGGTGCCACCACGCGGTCGATTGTTACGAATATCGAAGGAAGCTATGGTGTTTTGGTAGAGGATCCTGTATCCGGTTGCCGAAATCAGGCCATATCCATTGTAGTTGATAATCGTCCAGACTTTGATCTCGGGCGCGACGTAACTTTATGTGAAGGAAAGCTGGGTCGTGTTTTAGATGCACAAAATCCAAATGCACAAATTCAGTGGACATTAAACGGATCAAATTTTTCAACGACCCAGAGGATTCAACCATCGACAAAAGTTCCGGGAGTATTTGTCTACGGTTTAAAGGTTACTGATCCGGTAACCTCGTGTACACGTGAGGATGAGATCATTTACAACATCAAGCAGGCGCCTGTTTTCACGCTTACGCCACGGGATATTTCCACTTGTGGCTCACCGGATGGTGCCATAACGTTAAAAATCACTGAGCCACCATTAAATACGTTTAGTTATTTCATTAATGGCAACGGGGATGATTTTTCTGATATCTCCGCTGATCCTGGTGTAGATTATGTGATAGAACAATTAAACTCGGGCCTACCCTTGGGTTCAGGAACGTATACTGTTCGTGTTGGTGATGAAATTTCGGGATGCTCCAGCTCCAAGAGTGTGGGTATCACAGTGAGCAATCTTTCGTTCACAGTAAGTGATGCTGCGAGTTGCACACCCGTTGAATTGGATGTGCAGGTGGTGAATATAACGCCTCAATTTAAAATCCGCCTTATTGATGCGTCTGGGGTAATGGTGGAGAGGGTAATTACTAATCAGTCACCAACCTACAAATCACCTGCTGTTGGACCTGGGGTTTATACGGCGGAGATAGAAATTGGCACTGGAGGAGCCTGCTTACTAACTGAAAATAATGTGGTGGTAACTGCTCCTCCTTCCCTTACAGGTTCTGTTTCATCGCAGTCCTGCAGTCTACCCAGAACTGTTAGTGTAGCATTAAATGGTGCTCCGTCAAATGTTTCCTATTCGTGGTCGGGTCCGGGAGTTGCCACACCATCGCCATCAACATCTTCATTAAGTGTATCATCTTCACTTGTCCCTGGTTCTTATGATTTTAAGGTTTTGGCCAGTGCTACAGGATTTTGTCCGACGGAGTTTACTGTTCCAATTGTAATTGAAACGGCCACACCTATAATTGCGTCAACCGATCCTTGTTCAGATCAAGTGCGTTTGGTGGCTAATCCTGATGAGCCGGGCTTTAATTATCTATGGTACCGAAACGGAAATTTTTACAGACTTGGCTCTAGTATGGATTTGGATCCGGTAGATAATGGTGTCTTTTTCGAATTAGAAGCAAGAAGCAGTGTGACGGGGTGCGGATATCGGAGTGTTCCGTTTCGTGCTGAAATTATTGGTGAAGTAACAGCTCAACTTTCATCAACACCTGCTTGTGAAGATGGTAAGTTGGTCACCTTTAATGCTACTTCCAATTTGACAGGCGTTTCTTATAAATGGTTCTTTAACGGGGCGGAGCTTATTGGCGAAACACAGGCTAGCACTTTACAAAATCCAGAAGGGCTCTACAAAGTTTTAATTTCAAAATCGGTTTGTAGCGCAGA
>JBMSPY010000157.1:0-5469 GCA_049423005.1 Cyclobacteriaceae bacterium | reverse complement strand
CGGAAATGCTTTCCTTCGTGCAGAAGCACAAGCTCATTCCGGTTATCGATTCCATTCGTCCTTTCAGTAAAATCGCTGACTCTTTCAGCGATATTCTCCTGCCAAACAAAGCAGGAAAAATTGTATTCCAATTTTAACCCTCCATCATGACTCGGATTTTACTCCTTCTTTTAATTTCTGTTTGTGTTTACTCTGCAACAGGGCAACCAGTCATTACCAAAAAAATTAAGAAAACACTAGCTCTGGTCGATACAATGCAGATCAGAGAGCGAATCATCTATTTGTCAGACGATAAATTAAAAGGTCGAAAGCCTGGCACAGAAGGCTATCAGATGGCAGTGGATTATGCCATCGGTCAATTCAAAAAACTTGGCATTGAACCGAAAGGGGATGAGGGTTATTTGCAGAAAGTGATTCTCCGGACGGCAAGCGTGGATTCTGCCTCCAGTTCATTTTATCTGAATGGACAAAAATTATCCTTGGGTAAGCAGGCCATAGTATGGCCGGATATGAACCGGGCTTCTTCCTCTGCTGAAGCTGAGCTGGTATGGGTTGGTTATGGAATTTCTGCGCCACATCTCGGATATGATGATTATACCAACGTTTCTGTTGAAGGGAAAATAGTAGTACTCAAAGGAGGAACGCCTGCTGATTTTCCAGCAAGTGAAAAAGCGCACTTCAACGGACTTGCAAACAAGGGCGACATAGCCGGTCGCAAGGGAGCGATAGGAATGATCGTGCTTGAATCTTCAGATCAGGCTTTTGCCTTCTCTGTAATGAATGCAGTAGCTGGATTTAACGGATTTGTAAATAAAGATGGATCCGCCGGGTCTGGTCGTATGAGTGTTCATCCAAATTTGAAATTTAATGCGACCATTAAAGCAGCACTGTTAAAGGAGGCCATTGGAAGTACACAGTCTCCGTCAAAGCCACTTGGTGTTACTGTTCGTGTAAATTCTTCTTCTCGCTACAGAGATTTGATCAGCTACAATGTCATCGGTTGGATTCCCGGAAAGGATCCAGTTTTGAAAAACGAATTTGTGATTCATACTGCTCATTTGGATCATGTTGGAATCGGTCGCCCCATCAAGGGTGACTCCATCTACAACGGTGCTCACGATAATGCCAGCGGTACTTCATGTGCAATCGAAATTGCGAAACTTTACAAAAATGCTTCTACCCGCAGATCGGTACTCATCGCATTGGTGACGGCAGAAGAAATGGGATTGCTAGGCTCGCGATACCTGGCGGCTAATCCACCAGTACCTAAAGGACAAATTGTTGCCGATGTCAATACCGATATGCCTACGCTTATTGCTCCTCTACTTTCTATTGAACCCCTTGGAGCCAAGCACAGTTCACTGATGAATGAAGTGACCTCGGCGGCACAGTTCCTTGGTCTTGAAGTCCAGGAAGATCATATGCCCGATCAGGTTCGATTTGTGCGCAGTGATCAATACAGTTTCTTAAGAGAAGGTATTCCGGCCCTTCATGTCAAATACGGCCTTAAGACAAAGGATCCAAAATTTGATTTACGAAAATACATTGACGAATGGACGGAAGCTCATTACCACAAGCCTTCCGATGAATTCCGGGACTCAGCTTTTAATTTCGGTGCTGCGGCTACCTATGTGAAATTGAATTTTTTGATTGGCTGGCAAGTGGCCAATAAAACAGAACGGCCGACCTGGGTAAAAGGTGATTTCTTCGGAGAGACTTTCTCAAAGAAGTAACGCGGTATTTAGCTGAGTTGGTAGAAGAAAGGGTAATGGCACTGCTTGAAAAATTTTTAGTGGTTAAAAAATCCACCCTACCAAAAGCGGGCAAGGGACTTTTTACTTCTGTACCAATTGCTAAAGGCACTCGTATAGTGGAGTACAAAGGCAGGAAATGCCGATGGAAAGAAGTCAAGCATGAAGATAGTACGAATCCCTATTTGATGCGTGTGGATCGGATTCACGCCATTGATGCGCGCCGTTCCCTGAAAACTTTTGGTCGATACGCCAACGACGCTGCAGGTCTTTCACGAATAGTCGGAGTCAAAAATAATGCTGAGTATGTGGCGGAAGGAAGTCGCTGTTTTATAGAGGCTACCAAAGCCATCCCTGCAGGGACAGAGATTTTTGTGAATTACGGAAGGGAATACTGGAAAACGTTCACGTGAACGCTCTTGAAAAGCTACAGGCTGTTACTCCTTAATCTTACCGGTAGCTTTCAGGTATTCATCAAAAGTCGTCAGGCGATCGGTGCAGCCATTCGGACCAAGCTCAATAATGCGGTTGGCAACCGTCTGAACAAATTCATGATCGTGCGACGCAAACAAAACGGTTCCTGGAAAGTCTTTTAAGGCATTGTTGAAAGCGGTAATAGATTCCAGATCCAGATGGTTCGTGGGCTCGTCCAGCATCAATACGTTACCCCCCGCCAGCATCATCCGGCTGACCATGCAGCGCACTTTTTCGCCACCTGAAAGCACCGAGCACTTTTTGAAAACTTCTTCTCCTGAAAAAAGCATTTTGCCCAGAAAGCCACGAATGTAAACTTCGTCCTTGAGGCCATCTTCTGCATACTGACGAAGCCAGTCTATCAGATTGTCGTCAGATTGAAAATACTCCTCATTGTTAACCGGTAGATAGGCGGTTGTTATGGTTTGTCCGAAACGGAAACTTCCACTGGACGGACCAAGTTCACCGGTTAGTATTCGGAAGAAAGAGGTTATCGCCAGACTATCGTTGGATACAAAAGCAATTTTGTCGCCTTTGCGAACTTGAAAATCAAGACCTTTAAACAGATACGCTTCTTCAGTTCGGTAGGAGAGATCCTCGACTTGAAGAATCTGATCTCCCGCGGTCCGCTTTTGCTGAAAGATAATCGCCGGATAACGTCGCGTAGACGGCTGAATGTCATCTACGCTGATCTTTTCCAGTAATTTCCTTCGGCTGGTAGCCTGCCGTGATTTAGATGCATTGGCACTGAATCGTGCAATGAATTCCTGAAGCTCTTTGCGCTTGTCTTCATTCTTTTTATTCGCCGAAGATCGCTGCGATAAGGCCAGCTGACTGGACTGATACCAGAAGGTGTAATTGCCGGTGAACAGTTTGATGGCGTTAAAATCAATGTCAACAATATGGGTACACACGGTATCCAGAAAATGGCGATCGTGTGAAACGACAATCACGGTATTTTTAAATTCAAGCAGAAAATCTTCGAGCCAGGTGATGGTGTTAATATCCAGATCGTTGGTGGGTTCATCCAAAATCAGAACATCTGGATTACCGAAAATAGCCTGGGCGAGCAGAACACGAACCTTTAAATTTCCACTCAGTTCCTTCATCAGTTTGTAGTGGTCATCTTCTGTAATTCCAAGACCACTCAATAAGGCTGCTGCATCCGACGTCGCATTCCAGCCGTCCATTTCTGCAAATTCATTCTCCAATTCGGATGCTCGGAGACCATCGGCTTCAGAAAAATCAGGTTTCTCGTAAATCGCGTCTTTTTCTTTCATGACCTTCCAAAGCCGCTGGTGGCCCATGATAACGGTATCCAGGACAGGGACTTCATCGTATTCATAGTGGTTTTGACGTAGGACGGCCATACGCTTTCCCGGTTCCATGGAAATGGATCCACGCGTAGGGTCAATATCACCGGAAAGAATCTTGAGAAAGGTGGACTTACCGGCACCGTTGGCTCCAATCACACCATAACAATTGCCTGCAGTGAACTTGAGGTTCACTTCATCAAAAAGAACCCGCTTACCAAATTGCAGAGAAAGGTTACTGACAGCGATCATGAACTGATTTTAAGGGCGCAAATCTAACAAAACAGTTTTACGCCTTTGGTAGTTCCTTGACTTTATTCGCTTTTCAGGATTCCGGCTGCGGACTTGTCACCGACCAGCCTCCATCAATGACCAAAGTTTGTCCGGTGATATGTGACGATTGTTCCGATAACAGAAAAAGTGCTGCATCGGCAACCTGTTCTACTGTGCCGGCCTGACCAAGTGGAGTAAGGTTCGCCCAGGTGTTCTTGTAGCTACTGTCGAGTTGGGTCCGCTCGGTAAGGGTTGCGCCAGGTGCTAAGGCATTGATCCGGATCTTAAAAGGAGATAATTCGGTAACCAAATTCCTGGCCAGCATAATTGTGGCGGCTTTGGTCATGGCATAGGCGGCCAGATTGCGGTGCGACTGTTGTCCAGTGACGGAAGACATTACCAATATTCTTCCCCCATGTTCGGATGACCGCATAGCCAGTGCTGCCTGCTGGGTAAGAAAAAAGGATGAAGATAGGTTGGTTCTTAACACCGCCTCAAAGTCAGTCTCTGTATACGAAAAGAAATCTCCAAACAGGGTAATGCCCGCATTGGCTACAACCATATCCAGTTTGCCGGTAAAGGTTAGTGCAATGGCAACTAGCTCCCTAATTACATTTATGTCGGCAGCATCACCGGAGAAAGGAATGCATTTTCCAGTTGTTGCATTTGACTGACATTTTTGGGCTGCCTGTTCTGCTAAATCTTTTTCAATGTCATTCAATACGACGCAGGCTCCTTCGCTGACGAGCTTTCGGCAAATCTCCAGGCCGATACCCTGACCGGCTCCGGTAACGATGGCTGTCATTCCGGTAAATCGTTGCGACATAATCAATGGGAATCTCGGGTAACAGTGCTGCCTGATCCACCTTTGAGAAAATCAAGATCGGCCCCAACGTCGGCTTGTTCTACATGTTTGATGTACAACTGTACGTAACCTCTGTCGGCGGCAGGAGGGAGAGGTTTCCAAACGGCTTTTCGGCGAGCAATTTCTTCATCCGTTATGTGCAGCATCAAAATTCTTTTCTCTACATCCAGTTCAATAAGATCTCCGGTTTGGACGATCGCAAAATTTCCTCCGGCTGCTGCTTCTGGTGAAGCATGTAGAACAACGGTTCCAAATCCAGTTCCACTCATTCGGCCATCTGAAATACGCACCATATCCGTGATTCCTTTCGCTAAAAGTTTTGGAGGCAATCCCATATTTCCAACCTCAGGCATTCCGGGATATCCTTTTGGTCCAACATTTTTCAGAACCAGGACACTATTCTCATCTACCTCAAGGTCGGGGTGATCAATCATCTGTTTATATTCCTCGATGGTTTCAAACACCACAGCCTTTCCTTTATGCTTCATTAAGGCAGGAGTGGCCGCCGACGGCTTCAGTACAGCACCATTTTCGCAAAGATTTCCATGTAGAACCGCAATGCCTGAAATGGCATTGAAGGGTTTATCCATAGTTGAAATGACCTCACGGTTGTAGCATTCCGCCTCATCTACATTTTCTTTGACGGTTCGACCATTTACCGTTTTCAAATTTTGATGCAAGTGTTCCAGCATTTCTTTCATTACAGCCGGTAATCCTCCGGCGTAATAAAAGTCCTCCATAAAATATTTTCCGGATGGTTGAAGGTTGGCCAGCAGTGGAATGTTTCTGGAAA
>JBMSPY010000156.1:0-5478 GCA_049423005.1 Cyclobacteriaceae bacterium | reverse complement strand
TTCCGGAAAAAGTTTATCGAAGCCTGGTTCAACATTAAAGATCAGTCTTGACGGACAGGGTATACAGACCATGGTTTTCCGTCCGGGCGATGTGAATGAATATATTGAACCCTATTCAGCTGATAAAAAAGTTTATGCTGTTTTCCGCAAAGAGCGACCTAGAGGTCAATCGCCGTGGGTGTGCTCGACACAGGATAAGGCATTGGTGAATGAGATGGATAAACAAGTAAATGGATTAAATAATAACGCGCGATCCGGTGATAATTTAAAAACACTCAGACTGGCCCAGTCCGTAACTGCAGAATATTCAAATTATTTTGGTGCAACCAGTTCAGCACAAGTAAACCTTGTTCTTGCGGCCGTTAATGCTACGCTTACCAGAAGTAATGGAGTTTATGAGAAAGATCTTGCTCTTCATTTGAACCTCATACCCTCTTCAACATCGGTATTTTATTACACTCCATCATCGGATCCATACGGTTCCATAAGTAGCTGGGGAACTCAGCTTCAAAGCACCTTAAACTCAGTAATTGGTGCAGCAAATTATGATATCGGGCATCTTTTCGGAGCAACTGGTGGCGGAGGAAATGCAGGGTGCATTGGGTGCATTTGTGAGGATGCTAAAAAGGGGAGTGCCTATACTAGTCCAGCTGACGCCATTCCGCAAGGGGACAATTTTGATATTGATTATGTCGTTCATGAAGTGGGTCATCAGCTTGGAGCTAACCACACCTTCTCACATAGCCTGGAAGGAACGGGCGTTAATAAAGAGCCAGGGTCGGGTATAACCATTATGGGTTATGCAGGAATTACAGGCCAGGACCTTGCCCCACATTCAATTGATATTTTTCACCAGACTTCAATTGCTCAGATTCAGAGTAATTTAAATGGAAGAACCTGTCCAGTAACTATTGCTTTGGACGGAAATGCGACTCCGACCGTTTCTGCAGGTGCAGATTACACAATACCAATCAGCACTCCATTTGCACTCACCGGAACAGCTGCTGACGCAGACCTGAATGATGTTCTAACCTATTGCTGGGAGCAAAATGACAATGCCACAACTACAGGTGTTGCAAGTGCTACAAAAACCTCTGGACCGAACTGGATTTCTTTTAAAGGCACAACCTCACCGGTACGCTACTTTCCCAAACTTTCAACCATTCTTTCAGGTTCAAATGTTTCCGGCCCTTTGGCCGGAGGTGACGCCGGTGCTAATACGGAGGCTCTAAGTTCAGTCTCAAGGACCTTAAATTTTAGACTTACCGTAAGAGATAACGCTATTTATACAACCTCAACACCTTACTCAATTGGACAGACACAATTTGATGATATGGTGGTTACGGTTACCAATACTTCAGGTCCTTTTGGCGTAACCGCACCAAATACAAACGTTTCCTGGGCGGGTAACACCTTACAAACCATCAACTGGTCTGTAAACAATACTACAGCAGCTCCGGTAAGTTGCGGCAATGTCAAAATTTCTCTGTCCATCGATGGAGGAAATACGTTTACAACACTTATTGAAAGCACACCAAACGATGGAAGTCAGGCTGTCGCCATTCCCAACACTCCGTCTACAACTGCCCGAATCAAAGTTGAAGCCGTTGGCAATATCTTCTTTGATATTTCCAATGCGAACTTTACGATAACCGCTGGGTCTTCTTGTGGAATACCTGCAACCCTCACTGCTTCATCCATTACCAACACCTCAGCTACCATAAGCTGGGCTGCAGTATCAGGCGCTAACAGTTATGATGTTGATTACAAAGCAGCTGCAACCAGCACTTGGCTTAATGTTGCCACAGCCACCACTTCAACCAGTGCGTTGCTGAGCGGCCTAACGGAAGGAACTGTTTATGACTACCGAGTACGTGTAAATTGTACTGCAGGTACTGGATCGTACGCTCAGGCGCAATTTACTACTACAGCACCATGTAATCCTCCTGGTTCTCTGGCCTCTTCCAATATTACATCCAGTTCAGCAACCGTATCCTGGGCTGCCGTAGTTGGAGGTACCAGCTATACAGTGGAGCACAAATTAACATCAGGAACTACCTGGACCATTTTGGCGCCTGTCACAGGCACGTCTACCAACATTACTGGTTTAGCCGCATCAACTTCCTATACCTGGAGAGTCAAATCAAACTGCGGATCTACCGTTGTGAGTAGTTACAGTACCGAAGGAACATTTACGACTGCCAGTGGCCCTGTTTCCTGTGCAAGTGCTCTTGATAATACTACCAATAACACTCTACCTGGTGCTGCGACCATTCCATTCACTACTGATATCAAGGGGCTTATTAGCGCTTCAGGTGATATCGATAATTTTAAATTTAATATTACCACAGCAGGTACAGTAACTTTAAGCTTATCAACTCTTCCCACCAACTATGATCTTTATCTTTTAAATAGTACAGGTGGAACCATTAGTTCAGGAAGGAGATCAGGCACTAACAACGAGTCTTTTACCTCCAGCCTAACTGCACCCGGTACCTACTATGCACAGGTTAGAGGAGCAAAATCCAATAATTTTAACTCGACCACTTGTTATACACTTAGGGTTACTCCAGTAACAGCAGCTCGTGAAATAAGTGTGGAGGAAGGCACAACAGAGACATTAGCAGAAACAGAAAAAAATATAGTGGTCTACCCCAACCCAGCGGGAGACCTCATCAATCTTTCTGCACCATGGCTAACAGGACCTACAGATGTACTCCTGCTGAGCACGCAAGGTCGCCAGATGATGCGGTCTACCATCAGTCCGGAGTCCAGTCAGATAGACATTAGTGCTCTGCCCGCTGGTTTGTACGTCATTCAGCTTCGCGATGATAGCGGAGAGAGTCACCGTACCAAGCTGATCAAATACTGATCGCCAACCTGACCAAAATCAAGCGTGCCGGGCATCTGGCACGCTTTTTTTATGCCCATTCCGATTCATTTCAATACATTAATTTTGACTGCAGATCATGAAAAAAGAATTCATCAGCGTATTCGATATGTTCAAGATTGGTGTGGGGCCTTCCAGCTCCCATACCCTTGGACCATGGCGCGCAGCTGAAGCCTTTCTCCGTTCGATACAGCAATCCCATGCGCTGGACCAGGTGCAGTCGGTTCGTGTCAGTCTCTTCGGTTCTCTGGCTAAAACAGGCAAAGGTCACGGCACTGATCTGGCTGTACTCATGGGATTACTCGGCCAAGATCCCGTCACCTGCGATACGGCTGATCTGGGAAATCAGATACAAAAAATTACTGCCGAAAAACAGCTAGCGCTCAACGGTCGCCATTTCATTCCTTTTGATCCAACAACTGACATTGAGTTTCGGAAAACCGAAAGCCTCCCCTTCCATACAAAAGGAATGCGTCTGAAAGCCACCTTTACCGATGGATCCTTTACTGAAGAAACTTACTTCAGTATCGGCGGAGGTTTTATCACAAAAGAAAATGAGAACAGCGGAGCGTCAACTGAACCTGTTGCTGTAAGGTATGAAATCCATACAGCAGATGACTTACTCAACTATTGCAACCTATCACGACAGAGTATTTCTGAATTGGTAATGGGTAATGAGTTGTGTTTGCGCACCGAATCAGAAGTCATAGTCGGGGTTCTTCGAATTTGGTACACGATGCGGTCGTGCATGTATCGCGGATGCCACACCAAGGGAACACTTCCTGGAGGACTGCATGTGTCGCGCAGAGCCGCAAAGATGAATGCCTCACTGCTTAAAGGTCAAACCTACCACGATGAAGTGTCGTGGATGCAAGCCATTCGATCATCGGACAGAGACTTTGTGAACACCATGAACTGGATCAGTTGCTTTGCACTGGCCGTCAATGAAGAGAATGCCTCTTTTGGTCGCGTCGTCACTGCACCCACTAATGGGGCAGCCGGCGTTGTGCCAGCCGTGCTGATGTATTACCATTTGTTCGGTGGCGGTGACCGCGAGGAAGACATCATCCGATTTTTACTGACGGCATCTGAGATTGGTAGTTTATTCAAAAAGGGATCAACGATTTCAGCAGCGATGGGAGGATGTCAGGCGGAAATCGGTGTATCGTCGGCGATGGCCGCAGCGGCGCTAACGGAATGTCAGGGTGGTGATCCTTTTCAGGTGATGCAAGCGGCAGAGATTGCCATGGAGCATCATCTGGGCATGACATGCGATCCGATTGGTGGCCTGGTGCAGATACCCTGCATTGAGCGCAACACCATGGGTGCGATCAAGGCGATTACAGCCTCACAGCTGGCACTTAAGAGCAATACGGATTTAATGAAGGTGACCCTGGATGCGGTTATTAAGACGATGTGGGAGACGGCACAGGACATGAACAGCAAATACAAGGAGACATCGGATGGCGGTTTGGCCAAACAGATCTCGATTAATTTGCCGGAGTGTTAAAAAAAATCTACCTTCCTTAGTCTTTAATTCCTTAGCTTTTTAGTCAATTTTTTAATGAATTAAAAGAAAGCCATTCTGGCGGGGTCACTCAAAATCCAATTACTTATTTCAGATTTAAATTTTTATCCTAATGCTTAAAAATTTTATGAAATTATCATTGGCCATTTTTCTTTTGCTTTTTTCCTTCAGGCAATTACGAGCAAACGATAAGCTCATGCTCAAAGATGGCAGACTTATTCCAGGATCTGTTATTGATGTCGCACCAAGCACATTAATATTCCAAAGCTCAGATAAAAAACAGGAGATACTAAAATTATCACCTGAACAGGTAGACTTTGTCACAATTGAGAAAGTCGAGACCTTATACTGGATTCAGGATAGCTTGTATAGAAAAGGAGTTTCGGACGCTATCATTCACCACAAGCGATTTGGTCGAAATTTTTTGGCAGGATTTTTTGGGGTCCAGTGGGGATTTATTGTTGTTGCTTTGGTGAATCCAAAATTGCCAGATCCGAATGTAGTTGGACAGGATAATTTCAATAATCTAAGTTATAGAGAAGGATACCGTAAAAAGGCGAAGGAGAAAAATGTACTTAATGCGTTAGCAGGCTTAGCCCTACCTTTGATTATATTCATAATTATTTCAACGGGGGGAGAATGGAGCTTAATGTAGCAGTTTACCTAGCTAGAATACTCTACCAGATTCCATAAAACGAAAAAAGCGGCTAAAGCCGCTATTTTTCTTCCGTGGGAGCTGAGGGGTTCGAACCCCCGACCCTCTGCTTGTAAGGCAGATGCTCTGAACCAGCTGAGCTAAGCTCCCTTTTCCTTGAAAATGGAGTGCAAATTTAATCGAGATTTGATTTCGGCCAAATTCTCTTTCAAAACAATCCTTTTCGTGCTGGAAATGGATTGTCGCCTTGCTTTTAAAGTTATTATTACAAGCATCAACAATCGTTCAGCTATGAATTCAACAACCATACTTCCATTTTCCAGGATCATATATCCAACTGTTTTCCTCATAATCGCCCTCACACTCCAATCCTGCCTCACATTCGAGCAAATTCCATTCAAGGAG
>JBMSPY010000155.1:0-5432 GCA_049423005.1 Cyclobacteriaceae bacterium | reverse complement strand
TCCTTGATTACCGCTGGATCCGATGAAATTTCCTGAGCCTGACTGACTACGCTGAAGAGGATAAAAACAAACAATAATCCCAGTTTGTTTAGTCCATGCATTCCGTACTTTATCTTCATGAGGATTAGGGGTGCGGTTTTATGATCAAAGTGCCACAAAAGTACACGCCAAAGCCATTTTTTCAAATTTATTTTCCCCTTTGGGAACTATTTTCTGTTGGCCACGACAGGTTAGGAAACCGCCCGGAAAGTGACTTGAAAAAAAATACCCGCAAAGGGTAAATGGAGCAGTTAAAAATTCGCCTTACGAAGGGCAAATTTTTTGAGTCATAAGTACCTCAATATTAAAAACTTTGACCACTGCCCCAACACAATTCTTCAGGTGACGACCTCAGCGCATCGAGATAAAAAAGACTGATTTTTATCAGGAAACCTCTGAGATAACCAGAGGTCTTGAAAAAAAATAAAAAATGAAAAAAATATTAATCTTCCCAGCGCGGAGGGGTAGCCTGGAAGCCATCGGAATCTTCCGACTCTCTGGGCTGATCAAACTGACTGAAATCTACACCTGGCATAAGTTCAGTTTTCACATGATTGACCGCATTGTTCATTGCGTCCAAGAACTTATTAAAGTCCTCTTTGTATAAGAAGATTTTATGTTTCTCATAAACAAATCCCTCACCATCCTGGCTAAACCGCTTCTTGCTTTCGGTTATGGTGATGTAGTAATCATTGCTGCGCGTTGCTTTTACATCAAAAAAGTACATCCGCTTTCCAGCTTTAACCTTTTGGGAAAAGATTTCTTCCCTTCCGGCACCTTTTTGCTCTTCCACAGGACTGAAGTTTAGGTTTTTGTGTGTTTAAGTATGACTAAGATATTATTAAATCCTTTTCAGTCAAAGGTTTTAATTCATTTTTGATTCTTTATGCGCGTTCAAACTTAACCTGTTTAGCTTTGCTTTATGGCAAAAAATCCAACTCAGAGCCCCGAACTGGAAAAGTCCATCCGAGGAATTGAGTTTAGATCCCGTCAATTGGTAGAGGGCTTTATAACCGGCCTGCACAAATCACCCTACCATGGTTTTTCGGTAGAGTTTGCAGAACACAGGCTATACAATTCCGGTCAAAGTACCCGACATGTAGATTGGAAAGTGTTTGCGCGCACAGACAAACTTTTTACCAAGCAGTATGAGGAAGAAACCAATCTGCGTTGCATGCTCTTGGTTGATGCATCACCTAGCATGTATTATCCTCAGCCAAACAACGCTAAGTTTTTCTTTAGCATTCAGGCAGCCGGAGCTCTGTCCTGGTTACTTCACAAACAACGAGATGCTGTAGGTGTTGGAATTTTCGATTCTGAAATCCGTGCACTTACTCCAGTTAAGTCTTCCAGATCGGGACTTGAAAAGGTTTTTCATGTTTTAGAACATCATTCAAAGGAAAAACCTGCTTCCACCGGTAAAACGGATGCTACCAAGGTTTTGCATGAAATTGCCGAGAAGGTTCATCGGCGTTCATTGATCATATTGTTTACCGATTTATTTGAAACAACAGGAAACCTCACGGAGGTATTTAAAGCCCTTCAACACCTAAAGCACAATAAGCACGAGGTTCTGCTGTTTCATGTTTTTGACGGTGCAACGGAACAGTCTTTTGAATTTCCTGGAAGACCGCATGAATTCATAGATCTGGAAACCGGCCAAAAAATTCGTTTAAATCCGGAGGATGTTCGCCACGGGATCGAACAAAAATTAAAAGAAATTCATAAAGAGGTGGCCATCCGATGCCACGAACTTAAGATTGACCTAGTGCGGTCGGATATTCGTAAAGGTTATGAATCCGTTTTACAATCCTACCTGATAAAACGGTCAAAGATGAACTAGCCTTGAAGCGACTCGTTGTGCAACCAGGCCTTCTTTGCCATTAGCTCATCTTTCGATTCAACATAATCCGGATCAGGTACACAACAATCTACAGGACAAACAGCGGCACATTGTGGCTCCTCATGAAAGCCTGTGCATTCAGTACATTTACCTGAAACGATGTAATAGAATTCAGGGGAAACGGCAGATTGCTTTTCGTTGGCATCGAGGTTGGATCCATCTTCCAATTGAACCTGGGTAAGTGCAGTGCCTCCGGCCCAAGTCCACTCCCTACCTCCCTCGTAAATGGCAGTGTTGGGGCACTCGGGTTCGCAAGCCCCGCAATTGATGCACTCCTCGGTGATTTTAATAGCCATGATCGTGCTTAATTGAGTAATTTCACTGCAAAAATACGATAGGACTTTCAAACAGAAAATTTCAGGAATCAGGTGCCTAAAAATTCTGACCAACTGCCGAATTGAGGAGACCCACAATCATGACTACCCTGAATTTAGAAGAGCGAATCAACGATTTTGCCGTATTGGGTGAATGGCTTGAGAAAAAATCTACGCAAGACCTTTTGGCTGCGAACGCCTATTTAGCCAATCCCTGGTTTACTACTGAAAATGTCGGAATGGCCATACAGGCTATAATTCCATGGCTTAAGCAGGAGAAACTTCAGAAATGGATAAGTCCATACCATCTCGATGAGTTTACACCCAAAACTATTGGGGTAGTAATGGCTGGAAATATTCCGCTAGCTGGCTTTCACGATTATCTGTCTGTTTTAATAACGGGTAATAAACTGAAGGCCAAATTAAGTTCCCAGGATTATGTCTTATTAAAATCCATAACCGACTACCTAATTTCCATCAACCATTACTGGTCACAACAGATTGAATTGGCTGAACAAATCAAAGGAGTTGATGCCGTCATTGCAACCGGAAGTAATAATACCTCTCGCTACTTTGAATACTATTTCAGAAACGTACCGCTGCTGTTGAGAAGAAACAGGACCTCTGCTGCCGCATTGAGTGGTCATGAATCTGATAATGAACTTTCTGGTTTAGCTGAGGATATCCTCAGCTACTTTGGTTTAGGCTGCCGAAATGTTTCCATGATTTTTCTTCCCGAAAAAACAACACTCGATGTGATCACCAGGGCCTTATTTTCACGAAGCAACATATTGGAACACCACAAGTACGCCAATAGCTATACCTATCAGCGCGCTCTTTTACTTATGGATCAACAGCCGTTCACAGATACAGGTTTTTGCATCCTTCGGGAATCCCAAATACCCTCTTCCCCTGTTGGCGTGATTCATTTCCAACGTTATTCCGAGGAAACACAAATCCAGGATTGGCTGGAAAAAAATAAGGATCAAATACAATGCCTGGTAAGTCGCGATTTTTCAGGTTCAGTTCCATTTGGAAAAGCCCAACACCCAGAACTCACTGATTACGCAGATAACATTGATACAATTCAATTCATCGGTGAGGTTGGAAGTCAGAGGACGAACACTTTTAGTTAAGGTGAAAGACTTTTTTTGAATTTTCAGCCACCTCTAAAAGCTTTTGCTCATAACGAATTCTGCTGATTAAAAATTTCTCTCGTGCATAGTCAGAAAGGCCAGCAAACCTAATCCTATCGAGAAGATCCAAGTGTAAGTTTGCAGCTACATGATGCGCGGAAATTACTCCACCGTAATGTGATTTTTTGAGTTGGCGCTGCCAATCGGTAAACTCAAGTACCAGTGAAATTCCAGCCATTTTTGTCAAGTCGCTGTTTTGCCTTTCAACCGATACCCCAGGATATAGTTTTTGCTTGTAAAAGGCGCGTGCCTCGAGCACGGTACACAGGTCTTGAGCACGCACCACAATATCCGCCTCACCTGTGGGAAAACGACGAATGACTTGCTCCAACTTAAGTATACTACCAAACCCTTTGGGATTGACTTCCACAGAAGGGTATGTTACGAATTCAATATCCTTTTCCTCGGCATCGGCAAGAAGCTGTCGGTAACGAGGCTCAAAAATATGTAAAGGCAACAACTCACCAGGTAGAGGCAGCATTTGAAGAGGAAATGCAGGTATAACTGACATCTTCAATAGTTTAAAATCCAATGAGGTATAACATCAAACTCCTTTTGAATCTTTTCCGCTCCGCTCAGAAAGGAAAGATTTATGAGAAATGAGAAGCCAACTGGAACGGCTCCAAGTTTTTGTAAAAGTCGCCCGGCAGCAATACAGGTTCCACCTGTAGCTAAGAGATCATCATGAATCAATACCCGCTGTCCAGTAGTTACGGCATCCCGATGAATTTCAATAGTTGCCTGACCATATTCAAGTGAATAACTTTCCGAGACCTTATCATACGGGAGCTTTCCTGCCTTACGTATCGGAATGAAAGGAACACCCAGGGCATCAGCCAATGGTACACCAAATAGAAACCCTCGTGCTTCAATCCCTGCCACCGCATCGACTTTAACATCCTCGTAGCTCTTTACCATAGAGACCACCACCTGCTTACGTGCCACTGCAGAATGAAGCAGCGGAGTTATATCCTTGAAGAGAATGCCAGGCTTTGGAAAATCCGGCACATCCCTTATCAATTGGGAAATTATTGATTCCGTACTTTCTGGCATATTCATTCATTTTAATATTCGACCAGCAACCACCACATTTTCAATAGCATCCATGGCGTAATGATACGGTAAATAGGCCAAGGAGGTTACCGGCTTGGTAATAATTACAGATCCTACTTTTCCAACAGCAATAGAACCGTGTGACTGTTGAATGCCCAATACTATAGCCGGGTTAATAGTCATGGCGTGCAGAGCCTCTTCGGGTGTCAGCCGCATTCCAATACATGCAAGAGACCACATCATCATCATATTTCCAGATGGCGAACTTCCTGGATTGTAGTCAGAGGCTACAGCCAATGGAAGTCCTGCGTTGATAAGGTTTCGTGCAGGTGTAAAGGGAAGTCTTAGAAAAAAAGCAGCCCCGGGAAGAGCCACTGGCATGACTTTACTTGCCTGAAGAAGTCGTATTTCCTCCTCACTCAAATGTTCGAGATGATCGGCGCTAACTGCACCACAACGCACTGCCACCTGAACACCCCCTGAATTCCCAAGTTGATTGGCATGAATCCTTGGAATCATCCCTGCCTTTTTACCAGCTTCAAGAATAACTTCACTTTCTTCAGGATCAAAAAATCCATTCTCACAGAAAACATCAATAAAATCTGCAAGTCCTTCATTAGCAACAGCAGGAATCATTTCTGTCAGAATGACTTTGAGATACTCATTTTTATTGAAGCCCGTGGGAACTGTATGCGCTCCTAAAAATGTGGTTTTGACCGGAATACCTGATACTTTTCCCAAGCGTCGGGCTACTCGTAACATTTTTAGTTCAGCTTCCACAGACAATCCGTAACCACTTTTTATTTCAATTGCAACTGTACCCTTATGCATGAGTTCCTGTAGACGCCTTTCGGACCTTTCAAATAGCTCATCCTCCGAAATAACGGCAAGTGCTGCTGCGCTGTTTAGTATTCCACCTCCTGCTTT
>JBMSPY010000154.1:0-5481 GCA_049423005.1 Cyclobacteriaceae bacterium | reverse complement strand
AATTCAAAGTTCCGAGATCAAAATGGGTGGATGAATATGTTCCTTTTCTGTTTTTGGTGCTCTTCGCCTCTTCGACGGAATCCTCCTGATCATCGGATTCGATTTCCATCTCAAACTCAAAATTATCCGAATCGCTAAAGGATCTTTCTTGGACCCTCTCTTTGATACGCTCTGCCCGCTCTTTGATGATACGTTTAATGGTCTCCCGGTCTAATTCAGAACCAGATTCCAGAAATTTCTCCTGCTGCTCAAGCCACTCTAACTCTTCCTCCAGGCTGTGCAGGGACTTTAGGGGTACCATCTTTTCGAAATCGCGCTCTACAAACACATACTTATTCGGAAATTTTCGAAAGCGATACACCCGAGTCGAATCCTTCTCTGCAGGGCCATCAGCATCTTTGACCTGCTCCATCGCATCTTGAATCAGAGCCTGCATATCCAGCTCACGAAAGGTTTGAATATCCAATGTGTCTTTGATGGCTACAATAACGTGGCTTTTACCCACTTTAATGACCACCGAATCAGAAGCCTTAGCAGACCCAACCTGCTGGGCCTTAGCCGAACCGATTAAACCAGCCAGGACGAAAAAAAGTATATGTTTCATTTTTAGGATTGTTTAAGTCTTTGTTTTTTCTCTGTAGTACGTTGCGGACTTCGTAGCAAACGGTTGAATACTTCCTCCTTCAAGTCCTTTACAGCCCCAAGGGGAATTCCGTTACGCTTGAGATCAGTTATAGTTTTAAATAAGTTGGGCTTTTGCTGCGTTGGTTCCGAGAAATTTGTTTCAGAAATCAATTCATAAATAACTACATCCTGACCACTGACCTGAACCTCTGGTTGTGTCTGTATCTCCTGATGCTCCGAAACAGCAATATCTGCCGGTAATGAATAGGTTTCAATGGCTTTAGACTCTTCCTGTGGTGGATTAACTTCAACTGAAGTATCATGTATCGAATAATCAACTACAGCCCGCTCAAGAACAGGTGAGTTAGCGGATTGAACAGACTCGACTAGCTCCGAGATAAATGTGGTTGCTTCCTCCTTATTAATTTCAGGTGGTGTGATGGAATTCATCTTGGTTTTTTCATTCGCAATAGGCGTAACATCATTTTCAAGCATAGGTCGATTAATCAACCACAATCCGGTAACCAACGTAAATACCACCATGGCGGCAGCGGCATAAATCGGTAGCCGTGCCTGCTTGCGACCATGGAGTCGCTCCTCCAATTTTTCCCAGCTCGAAGATCCTACCGGAAGCTCAGCCTCATCAAGCCGGCTCTTAAAAAATTCGTCAATTTGATTTTCCATCGTGTGCTGATTTTTTAAGTTTCCTTCCTTCTATTTTGTCAAGTCGTTGACGCAGCAATTGTCTGGCTCTGCTGAGTTGCGACTTGCTGGTCGCCTCTTCGATTCCCAACTTGGCCGCAATTTCTGCGTGTGTATAACCATCCAGGGCATATAAATTGAATACCGTTCGGTAGCCATCTGGCAAGGATGCAATCAGTTCCAACAAATCCTCCGTCATCAAATCAGAGTCGGCAGGCCAGGGTCCGGTTTCTCCATCAGCATCCTGAAGCTCGGCGAACAAAAACAAAGACCGACGTTTGCGTAAGAACCCCAGTGATTCGTTGACCATAATTTTCCGAATCCAACTCTCCAGACTTCCTTCATTTCGGAATTGATCAATTTTTGAAAAAACAAATGTGAATCCTACCAACAAAATCTCCTCTGCTTCCTGTTTGTTCGACACATACCTTCGACAGACGGCCATCATTTTAGGCGCATACTGATTGAACAACTGCTGTTGGGCGCTTCGATCGCCTTTTTTGCATTTTTCAATCAGTAAAAGATCCATTTCCCTAATGACGTTGAGCATTGGCCGGCACTGATGGTAAAGATGGTTCTTTCAAAAAAAAGGTTGCAGAGCCCTAAAAATAAAGTTCCCATTTTGCACCTTATGATACACTGGTTATCGCTGGCTCCAGCCATCCGGAATGATCAGATATAGGCTGAAGGGCTTTAGACGCAGTAATTTCAGGCAAAATGAATGTAAAAATCTTAAAGGTTGAAAGGTTTCAACTACCTTGCAGGCTGCTCACGAACCTGTCTGGTACATGTCGGATTATTTGAACTGGATTTTGATTTTAGTTTTCTCCGTCCAGGCCATTTATTGGATTCTTTTAATAGTCGGAATTCAAAAAAAGAAACAACAACCGCACATCTCAAGCATACCCCCCCTATCCATCATCGTTTGTGCCCATGACGAAGAGCACAACCTAAAGGAGCTTATTCCCTTACTATTGGCTCAGGATCACCCTGAATTTGAAGTCATAATTGTAGACGACCGATCCAATGACGGAACATGGGATCTTTTGCTCAGAGAAACGCAAAAACATCCACGACTCCGAATGGTCAAGGTTACCTTAAAGCCTGGACATATACCCGGTAAAAAATTTGCACTTACGTTAGGTATCAAGGCAGCCCAGCACGACATTGTACTATTAACCGACGCCGATTGTCGACCTGAAAGCACTGCTTGGGCTTCAGAGATGGCTAGTCGGTTTAGTACTGAAACCGATATTGTAATCGGAATTTCCCCGTACAATAAAGAATCCGGATGGCTAAATATGCTCATTCGTTTTGAAGCTTTGCTTACAGCAGTCTTTTATTCCAGTTTCACCAAACTTGGAATTCCCTATATGGGCGTAGGCCGAAATCTGGCGTATCGAAAAAATATATTTTTTGAAGGAAAAGGATTTAACACCCATTTATCAACCGTTGGAGGCGATGATGACCTGTTCGTAAATCAACATGCCCGACCTTCCAACACGGTTGTTGTCATGGAAAAGGCCACCTTGATGCACAGCATACCGGCCCGATCCTTTCAATCGTTTTTTACACAAAAAATTCGACACCTGGCCGCTGGTAAAATGTACCGACCCTCACATCGACTCTTACTTGCCCCGCTCATGGTTAGTCAGGCCACCTTTATTCCTCTATTAATGTTCTGTCTGACCACTAGCCATTTCCAATTGGCCCTGGCGCTTGGACTATTCCGTTGGGCCTTACTTCTTTTTGCATTCCATGGCTTTTTTAAAAAGACTGGTACAACGTTTCCCTTACTGCACATTCCACTAGCAGATATTCTTTTCTCCTTTTATTATCTTGGCGTAGCGCCTGCCGCTTTAGTATCCCGAAAAATCGTATGGAAGAACTGAATGGCCGATTTTCAGCAAAAGCCATAGAGGATTTTGACTTGGTGGACCGGGCTGTTGGCGGGGATGAAAAGGCCTTTGCCCTTCTGCTTCAGCGGTATCGACGCCCCGTTTATCATATGGTCCTGAAGATGGTCCGTAACGTTGACGATGCCGAAGATCTCACCATCGAAGCCTTCGGAAAGGCCTTCAGAAGTCTTCATAAATTCAAAAAAGACTTTACGTTCAGTACGTGGTTGTTTCGAATTGCAACCAATAATTCCATTGACTTTATCCGTAAACGGAAATTGAATACGCTGAGTATCGACAATGCCTTTACAGATGAGGATGGACAGTCCGTTCCAATGGCTATCCAGGACATGAATTTGAATCCTCAGGACGAAGCCATCAAAGCACAAAAGGAGGAAATCATTCGCGTTGTCGTTGGCATGCTTCCCGCCAAGTATCAAAAATTGGTACGACTGCGCTACTTTCAGGAACTCTCTTACGAAGAAATCGCGGAAGAAATTGATGCGCCACTTGGAACGGTAAAAGCTCAACTGCATCGGGCCCGCGAGTTAATGTACGATTTGGTAAAAAATAAAAAAGATCACTTCTAGGTAGCTTGAGCGACATCGATATCATTCTCCATTACTTCCCAAACCTTACCGAGGAGCAACACCGGCAATTCACGCTGTTGCGCGAACTCTACGAAACCTGGAATGCACGAATTAACGTGATCTCCAGAAAGGACATGGATAACCTGTACATCAATCATGTTCTGCATTCTTTAGGGATCGCCAAAGTGATTGACTTTTTACCAAATGCCAAAATTTTGGATGCCGGAACGGGTGGAGGTTTTCCGGGAATACCACTATCCATTTTATTCCCTAATAGTCAGTTTCATCTTGTCGACTCCATTGCTAAAAAAATTACCGTTGTACAGGAAGTCACTAAAGGTCTCGGATTAAAGAATGTCCGCTCCGAAGCCCAGCGCGTAGAAAAGCTGAATGACCATTACGATTTTATCGTTAGTAGAGCGGTAACTCGTATGAAGGAATTCCACGGATGGGTAAAAAATCTTGCAGTCAAACAAAACAGACATGCTTTGGCTAATGGAATAGTCTATCTTAAAGGCGGGGATTTAAGCGAAGAATTGGCAGAGGTGCAGAGACCTTTTCAGGTGTACAACCTTAGTGACTATTTCACTGAATCCTTCTTCGAAACGAAAAAGGTCGTTCACCTTCCGCTAAACTGATCGGTCTCCAGTTTTTTAAAATCCTCTCGTACGGGATTAAAAACATCTATAGCTGTACAGGCTGTTAAGGCCTTTCCGGAATGAGGTACATTAGATGGAATGTAGGCACACATTCCCGGAGTCAAAACCATCGTTTCATGACCAATTCGGAATTCAAGCGATCCCTCAATAACGTGCGTCCATTGCTCCTGCACATGATGGTGTTCAGGTAGTTCGACCCCCTCGGTTAACAAAATATAACCACAGGTAATCTGATCGGAATGGTGCAGCGTGCCGCTAATCCCATCCCAAATCTGAACTCGACGACCTTGCTTAAAGTTTATAAATGGCATATAACTGGTAATTGTAAAAAGGAATTTACGATGGCATCGATTTCAACATCTTTTCCATACGTTCAAAGGTAAGGTCTTTCACTTCAGTCACTGACTTTCCCTCAAATGACTCGACCGTAACAGGCTCGCCAACGTGAATATGTACAGTTCCTGGTGAAATGGAAAACGTACCAGGTGGCATCAACTGCCCTGCTCCGGTAATGGTAACCGGGATAATGGGAACCTGAACATCAAGGGCTATGCGAAAAGCACCATCCCGAAAAGGCTGTAATAATTCCTTGGTTCGATTTTGAGTTCCCTCCGGAAAAATCAAAGCAGGAATTCCACTCTTCAAAATGGACGTCATCCGGAGTAAACTTTTTTTACGACTCTCCGGACTGGATCGATCCACTACAATTGTGGTGGCCGCAACTACCCACCCAAATACCGGTATCTGTAACAATTCCTTTTTCGCCAAAGGACGAAACTGGCCAGGTATCATCATACATAAACCCGGAAGGTCAAGAAAAGAGGTGTGGTTAGAAACATAAATGCATGGCAAGCCTTTCTTCAACCCGGAGGCTCCGGAAATTTGATACCGGATAAATAAATGTTTGCTGAACAACCACGACCAGGCACGCATAAAGAAGTAGGTAAAGGCCACGGCACGGCTACCAAAAAAAGGAGGTATTAAAATAAAGGGTAGGAATAACACCAT
>JBMSPY010000153.1:0-5484 GCA_049423005.1 Cyclobacteriaceae bacterium | reverse complement strand
CAATGACATTTAACTGTGTGCTTGTAAAAGTGATGCTTTGCGTGGCTGAGCTGCCTACTTGGTAAGTAAATTGCCCACCTGTGATAGGATTTATACCTTGATTTTCGATAACAAGCCCCACTTGTGTACTTGAGCCACAAATTCCGGAAGTTTGTAATCCGGCATTTTTTTAAAAGTATGAACAAATCCAGATTGTTCTGCCTTCTTCCCAAATTCGCGCCGTTTATCTAAGGCCTTGTACTTATGGCAAAAAACCAATACTGTTGACGGTACCGGCTTTGAGAAATAATCCAATAAAAGTTTCGAGGATGGCTCTTTATAAAAATCTGAAATCTCCTGTGCCTCCTTTACGATAACCACTTGGTGCTCCGACATCATCGGAAAACGTTTGGCATGGTTCAGAATAGCTCCTACATTCGTTTCGCCTCCATACAACACAACTTGATTGAATCCCTTTTCGTGTTCCTGAAGAAAAGAGGCCTCAATGGTACCTGAAATCAAATCAATATAATAGGTCTCATCCCCTTGTAAAAAATAAACAGGGTCCGGTTTACCTTTTTTTAATTGATCAAGAATTTTACTGACCGAGGCATCCATGGATTCGCAAGATCAGTTTTTATTTTCATTGATATGCAATTGAATGGCCGACAGTAAACCCGTCAGGCCTCCGGCTAAATGAGTTTCCCAAGAAACACCAGGCCATCCAGGCAACAATCCGGTAAAAAGCATACCCCCGTAAAGGCAGAGAACAACAAGGGAAAGTAAAACGGAGGCTATGTCGCGTTTGAGCAACCCAAAAGCAATCAGAAAAAAAGCCAGGCCATAGATTACTCCACTGGCACCCATATGGTAAGCAACCCGTGGACCTAGTAACCAGACCAATGCATAGGGAATGAGGTAACATCTCCAAAAGATTTGATTTCCAACAGATTCATAAAAGAAAAACAAGCATGTACCCAGGAACAGCAAGGGCACCGAATTAGAAACCAAATGCCATAAATTGGCATGAACCAGTGGAGCAGTAATGATGGCAGGGAACCCAGCTAAGGTTCTAGGCTTTACACTTAAAAAGCTAAAATCCAGATTTTCCTGATAACCAATCGTATACAACAACCACATCAGAAAGACCATCCTAAAAGGAAGGGCAGAAATACCAAAAAGGGAATATTTCCGGATTATGGCCATAAACGTTCAAATTTACAATATGTTAAATGTGGAAAAAGGTTTTGATAAGCCATAAGGTCGTCCTAAATTGGGACTGCAAACAGCGGTTCGGTCTTTGTTTCAGTTGGTGTTTTAATGTGCACCAAAGGAAATAGCTGGCGGATGTTGCTTGCCCTAAACCTAATCTAAATGAAAGACAGCCATCCTTGCAGGATTTTTGTCATTGAGGACGACCCAACGTACACGGAGTTTCTCAAATACGTATTGGAACTCAATCCTGATTTTGAGGTTCATTATTTTGAAAATGGCCGATCCGCCATTGATAGTTTGCATTTAAGACCTGAGATCATCAATCTTGATTATGCGCTCCCGGACATGCCGGGTGAGCAGGTACTCAAAAGTATACACGATTTTGATCCGGACATCAGCGTAATCATCATTTCGGCCCAGGAAAAAATTGGAACAGCCGTTAACCTTTTGAAACTTGGTGCATTCGATTATATCGTAAAAGATCATGAAGCCAAGGACCGTATTCTAAACTCGTTAACCAATGCGCGGAAGAAAAATTCTCTTCTTCGTGAAATTGGAAAGTTAAAGAGTGAAATCGCTGGCAAATATGAATTTGATAAAAGCATTATCGGTAACAGCTCCCCTATTAAGAAGGTTTACGAACTCTTAGAGAAAGCAGGGAACAGCAACATAACCGTTTCCATTTACGGTGAAACGGGCACTGGAAAGGAATTAGCTGCTAAAGCCATTCATTACAACTCAAAAAGAAGAGACAAACCCTTTGTAGCGATTAATGTTTCTGCTATCCCCAGGGATTTGATCGAAGCGGAATTATTCGGTCATGAAAAGGGCGCTTTTACCGGTGCAGTAGCCAGAAGGATTGGCAAATTTGAAGAGGCCGACCAAGGCACGCTTTTTATCGATGAGGTCGGGGAAATTGATTTAAACCTGCAAGCTAAATTACTTCGCGTGCTCCAGGAAAAGGAAGTAACCAGGGTAGGAAGCAATCAGGTAATCAAACTGGATGTTCGAATAATCGTAGCCACTAATAAAAATTTAACGGACGAAGTAAAAAATGGTCGATTCAGGGAGGACCTTTATTACCGGCTGTTGGGTCTTCCCATTTTTATGCCACCCTTAAGGGATAGGGGCCAGGATATCATTCTTCTTGCAAAGACCTTTCTAGACCAGTTCATAAGAGACAATCAACTTCAACCGGTCAGGATTACCAATGAAGCTCAAAACAAACTGCTGGCATACCATTATCCAGGTAACGTTCGCGAACTTCGATCTGTAGTCGAACTTGCAGCCGTACTATGTGAAAATGGTGAGATAAAGGATACGGATATCAGTTTTACCAGTTCCGCCGCGTCGAATTCCTTCCTCACCCAAGAGCTAACTATGGAAGAATACACCTATCGTATCATTCGCAGTTTCTTAAATCGATACGACAACAACGTAATGGAAGTGGCCAGGAAATTAGGCATTGGTAAGTCATCCATTTACCGATATTTGAAGGAAATGGAAATGAAAGGGATCTGATGGCTAGCCGAAAGCTTAAGAATTTTGTTGACAAAGGAGCATTTTTTAAATCTGTCGTTGAAGATGGATCTGATTTGGTTATGGTGGTGGATTACACTGGCACCATTTATTACCATAATAAATCATTGATTTATTATGGATACAAAGCGAAGGAACTAATCGGAAAAAATTTCTTTGAGTTTATTCATCCCGACGAATCCAAAAAGGTTCGAAAAGGATTTTTGACCAGCACCAAAAAATCATTCAACAGAGCAGTTGAATTTCAGTTTAAGGCAAAGGACGGCCTCTACCGTTCATTTGAATTTAATTCACTCAATCTCAAACATCGCGATGGAGTGGAGGGACTCTTATTGGATTGTCGGGACATTACGCAACGCAAGAAAGATGCCGAGGCGTTGATCCATGCCCAACAGGCCAAGGAGCAATTTATGGCCAACATCAGTCATGAATTAAGAACACCTATCAATGGTATTTCAGGCATAGCATCTCTCCTGGCAGAGGGAACCCCTCCTGAAGAATCCAAAACCTATCTGAATGCCATCCGTTCAGCAGCAGAGAACCTTAAGGTTATCATAAACGATATACTGGATATCTCCTCCATTGAGTCCGGAAAACTCACTTTTGAAAAAATAGGTTTTAATCTGGACGATTTACTTTCTGCATTGGAAGGAACTTTCACGGTTCAGGCAAAAAGCAAAAATGTAAGCCTATTCTTCGAAATGGCACCGGAAACGCGCCGAATGTATTTTGGTGACCCGGTAAGACTGAATCAAATTCTAATTAATCTAATTGGAAATGCTCTGAAGTTTACCCAAAAAGGTTCAGTTACACTCTCGGTAAGCTTGAAGTCTATGCAAAAAGATACCTGCGAGCTCAAGTTTGAAGTTAGGGATACAGGAATCGGAATTGCAGCCGATAAGTTGAGTCGCATTTTCGAACGTTTTAGTCAAGCCGATTCCAGCGTTACCCGAAAGTACGGAGGCACAGGTTTAGGTTTGACCATTGTCAAACAACTGGTTGAGTTACAGAAAGGCAGTATTCACGTTAACAGTCTGGAAGGCGTTGGATCTGTCTTTACCGTAATTATTCCTTATGCCATTACAGGTGACCTCAAAGCCGGAATTTCTAAACCAATCTACAGGAAAGAAAACTCCAATGACTTGCTCAAGAAGCTTCATATTTTGTTGGTTGAGGATAACGACATCAACCAACTCTATGCCGGAAGCATTTTAAAATCTTGGGGAATCAAATATGATGTGGCAGAAAATGGTTTCGTGGCCTTGGAAAAATTAAAGACCATACGGCCCGATCTCATTTTAATGGATGTTCAAATGCCGGTAATGGATGGGTTTGAAGCATCCCGATCCATCCGACAAGGCGACTCATTGATCTGCAAAATTCCAATTATTGCACTTACAGCACATACCAATCAATCCATTATTGAACGGTGTACGGAATCGGGTATGAACGATTATATCCCTAAGCCATTTACCCCTGGTGAGCTTCAGGAAATACTACTTCGGTATACCGGTAAAAAATCAGAAGCTAAAAGCTCCCTCCCGGTAAAAAGTGTAGCCACCGAAAAAAAGACTGTAACTGATTTCGATCTTACCTACCTTATTCAGGTTTCCAACCACGATCGGTCTTTCATCGGACAAATTCTTAATTCCTTCCTCACCAATGCAGAGGCCACACTGTTAGCACTTCGGGCTGACTTAAAAGAAAATGAGATAGGCCGAATCAGCAGCCTGGTTCACAAAATCAAGCCATCACTAACCATGATTTGAGCAGAGACAGCCCGGCAACTGGCATCGGAATTGGAAAACATGACTAATGAGGGTGGAGCAAAATCAAAAATCAAATCGGGCACCAAAGAATTCTGCTCACTACTGGAAAAAACCATCTCCGGATTGCGTGCACTTGACTTACGAAAAGTCTAATAAAAAAGCCCTCGGTTGAGGGCTTTTTTATTAGATCGAGTTTAAGAAGAAGAACTAATTTATTTTTTCTCTTTCTTTTCTTCCGAAGGTGTTTTCAATTTTCCGGATTCCTTTCGGTAAGCATCGTTGAGACCCTCAATAACCTGCTTACTGATGTCTAAAGGTTCAGCTCCGTACAGCACATCACTCGTGTTGCTGAATTTCAGAACTACATGCAGTCCATTCGCAGCGCCGTACTCTTTTAAGAAATCAGTGATTTTGGTGTAAAGTTCCTGATTGATTTTATCCTGTTCAACCATTAACTCTTGTGAAATACGTTCACGGTAGAGTTCAAAATTTTGTTGTTTTTTACCAAGATCCTCCTCAACAGCCTTGGCTTGTCCGATGGTCATGCTATTCACATTGCGTTGGTAGGATTCGATTTCTGACTGGAGGCTTTGCGCGCGGCTCTTCATTTCCTGTTCCAACTTTTTACCTTTCTCTTCAAACTTGCCCTGAGCAGCCTTTAGGTAGTCATAATGCTTGAGCACTGTATCAGAATTGATATAGGCAATTTTGAGATCTGAGGCTACCCCCGAAGTACTGGCTACGGGCTTCTGGGGCCCTGTGAAATGGAGCACATAAAGTACAAGCACCGCTACCAGCAGCACAACATTGAGGATTGAGGAAAGGTTTTTCATGGTTTAGGTATCAATTGGATGGCAAATATAACAGAGTTCAGGAATGATTAATTCACTGGTCTAAACGAAACCAGTCGGCATATTTTGGATAATTCTGGGCCGTTCGCTCTATGATGTGGCGTAATTTCTCATCTACAGCTCTAATAGGT
>JBMSPY010000152.1:0-5542 GCA_049423005.1 Cyclobacteriaceae bacterium | reverse complement strand
AAACTTTAAAAAATTCCATTTAGTACCGGCAGCTTCCAAAACTTCGGAAGTATCAATACCCATCCGATCAAAAATTAGGGCCAGCTCATTCACAAAAGCAATGTTGATGTCGCGCTGTGAGTTTTCAATAACTTTTGCAGCTTCAGCAACCTTGATGGATGAGGCCAGATGAGTTCCGGCCTTTATTATTTTACGGTATAAATCATCAATCTTTTTGGCAGCTTCTGGCGTACTCCCACTGGTAACTTTTTTAATTCCGGGTAATCGATGGTGCTTATCACCAGGATTAATGCGCTCAGGGGAATACCCGCAAAAAAAGTCCTTATTAAAATGGAGTCCACTCACCGATTCAAGGATAGGGACACAGATCTCTTCAGTACACCCTGGATATACGGTTGACTCATAGATTACAATATCACCCTTCTTTAGAGCGCGACCAACTGTTTTACTCGCACCTTGCAAAGGCCTAAGGTCAGGAGCCTTAAAGTCGTCCACAGGGGTGGGTACGGTAACAATGAAGGTGGTTACCGATGATAAATCAGTAGGGTCACTACTGAAATGAAGTAAAGAAGCACTCGTCAATTCCTCGTTACTGACTTCAAGTGTTTTATCAAAGCCCTTTTTTAGTTCTTGAATTCTTTCTGAATTAATATCAAAGCCAACAACGTTGGTGATTTTTCCGAACTCCACTGCAAGCGGGAGTCCAACATAACCCAGTCCGATAACACCAATTTTTTCCGACATTTTTTTAGATTTTATAGTAGTTACGGTACCAGTCTACGAATTTACCGATACCCATCTCCGGAGAAGTGTTCGGTCTGAATCCGGTCAGTTTCGATAAATCCTCTACCTCTGCATAGGTCTCCAACACATCTCCATCCTGCAAGGGAAGAAAATTTTTTACAGCTTTTTTTCCGGTTTTGTTTTCAATAATCTCAATAAACCGCAGCAGCTCTACCGGACTATTGTTACCGATATTGAACACTTTCCAGGGAGCGTAACTTGTAGCAGGATCCGGATTCATGGCATCCCAGGAAGAATTTCTTTTAGGGGGCAATGGAATGAGCCGGACTATGCTTTCAATGATATCATCAACGTAAGTGAAGTCGCGCTTCATTTTTCCCTCATTATAAACATCAATTGATTTTCCTTCGAGGATAGCCTTCGTAAAAAGATAGAGGGCCATATCTGGTCTGCCGTAAGGACCATACACGGTAAAGAAGCGCAATCCGGTAGTAGGTAGATCAAATAAAGAGGAATAGCAATGGGCCATTAGCTCATTCGACTTCTTGCTTGCAGCATAAAGTGATATGGGGTGATCTACATTTTGATGAACAGAAAAAGGCATTTTCCGATTTGCACCGTACACAGAACTAGAGGATGCATAAATTAAATGTTTGATCGAGTAATGGCGACAGGCCTCCAGAACATTAAGGAAGCCTTCCATATTGCTCTTTAAATAGGCCCGCGGATTGGTTAGGGAATACCGAACGCCTGCCTGAGCAGCCAAATGAAGGACACAGTCAAATTGAAAATCTTTAAATAGACGTTCCATATTCTCCCAGTCACAGATATCCTGTTTAAAAAATTTAAAGGAAGAGTGCTGGGAAAGCTCTTTAAGACGAGACTCCTTTAGCGTGACGTCGTAGTAATCATTGAGGTTATCGATTCCAACCACAGTATAACCTAAGCGGGAAAGCCGGTCACTCAGGTGGAATCCGATGAAACCTGCCGCACCGGTGACCAGAATGGGTTTATTCATAAAGTTGCAAAGGTACCAAATCCTCAGTTTTTAGGTTAATTTTGGGCTCAATTGCTCTAAAAGCGCCAAATCGCTCGCTTGTATTGAAAACCCTCATCCTAAAAGAATTTCGCACCGAGATAAGAAGGCAATCTGCTTTTTCAGGCTTGGTTATTTATGTAGTCAGTTCGGTGTTTGTTTGCTACACAGCAATGGGCCTGCAAGCTGGTAACCTAAGCCCGCAAACCTGGAGCGCACTTTTTTGGATCATTCTGCTTTTCTCTTCTTTTGGCATTGTTGGAAAAAGTTTTCTGGGAGAGAAAAAAGGGGTTCTATTTTATTACCACTCTCTTGTTTCGCCTGGTCAATTAATCCTCGCAAAAATACTCTATGCCACACTGCTTACTGGATTACTCAGTTTGGCCGGCTTGTTGATTTTTATCACGCTCTTGGGAAATCCAATAGCGGATACTGGTCTTTTCCTGGCGTGCTTACTGCTTGGTGCCTCTGGCTTCGGTACATCACTTACCTTAATTTCTGCTATTGCGGCAAGGGCAGGAAATAGTGGTGTACTTATGGCTGTACTAGGATTCCCTGTCGTTTTGTCCATACTGGTGCTGTGCATCCGCGTTACCAAACACGCTATCGACGGCTTGGGTTGGGAAGCCGGCAACGATGAGCTGCTCTCACTTCTAGCCATCAGTGGTATCTCGGGGGCTGCCTCATACCTTCTGTTCCCGTATATTTGGCGCAGTTAACAGACCACTTTAACTGAGGAATGAAAAACTGGCTGAAATGGCTTTCGGTAGTCCTGCTGGTGTATACCTGCACGGCTGGCCTATTAATGGACGTACCCAGACTTAGCATCGTCAACGAAACCGTTCGGGCGCTATACTTTCATGTTCCCATGTGGTTTGGTATGGTCTTCCTCTTTCTGACCAGTACCGTTTATGCCATTCGCTACCTGCGCTCATCAGACGCAACCCACGATATTCGTTCGGTTGAGTTTGCAAACGTCGGTATCATCTATGGGATACTTGGAATTCTAACCGGAATGGTTTGGGCCAATTACACCTGGGGAAGCCCCTGGCATGGAGACCCCAAACAAAATGGTGCTGCAGTTGCTCTGCTGGTTTACCTCGCCTACTTTGTATTGCGCGGCTCGCTGTCCTCTGAGGAACAACGCGCACGTCTGGGTGCCGTCTACAACATCTTTGCCTTTGCCGCAATGATTCCGCTGATCTTCATTCTGCCACGTCTGTCCTCCTCTGTTCATCCTGGAAGTGGCGGCAATCCTGGCTTCAACATGTACGATCTGGATGGCCGGATGCGGCTTGTATTCTACCCCGCCGTAATCGGCTGGATTCTGGTCGGATACTGGATTGCCCAATTGCGCATCCGTTTGCGAAATCTGGCTGATAATCAACCAAATAACTCAAATCAATGAAAAATCTTCTTTCCCTGACTGGTTGGCTATTCCTCACCTCAACTGCCCTGGCCCAAACATCAGAGCCAGAAATGGCCGATGCCATGCGCTCCGAAGGAAAGATTTATGTCCTGGTGGCCATCATTCTGATCATTTTAGGGGGCTTGTTTGTGTATCTCTTTACTTTGGATCGAAAAATCGGTCAGTTGGAAAATAATCAGGAAAAAAAGGCCTGACAGCCCCCTCTTCAGGTAGTCGGAACCCCATAGATTTGTAGGCCGAAATGAGCCTGGCTCCTCCGGTCCTTCTATGAAAAAATCGCACATTATAGCCTTAGTTGTCATCGCTGCAGCCGTTGGGGTAATCCTCTCCACTACAGGTGATGCCAGTTCTTATGTAACCTTTGATCAGGCCTTCCAAATGGCCTCATCCGGAAATAGCAAAAGCCTTCACGTAGTCGGAGAATTGAAAAAAGATCCCTCCGGGCAGGTCATCGGTATTGAAAAGAGTTCCGATAATCTTTCTTTTACCTTCATCCTGGTGGATGAAAAGAAAAAAGAACAATTGGTCTACCACAATGAACCGATTCCACCAGATTTTATGCGGTCCGAAAAAGTGGTGGTGATTGGACATTATGAGGCGGATTTTTTTCTTGCCGAAAAAATTTTGCTAAAGTGTCCTTCCAAGTATCAGGACAACACCCTGAAGACCGCAATGGTCAATCCGTGAATTTGCCCTTAACCTCTTCCCCAGGGAAGTAAACCCAAGCACATGCACTATCTGATCGGCGACCTTGGTCATTTTTTCGTCCTGCTCGCAGCGGTTTCTGCCGCCTACACGTTTTTCATTTATCTGAAAGCTTCGCGACTTCCGGAAGGGTTGGAGCGAACACATTGGCTGGTCAACGGCCGGGTTGGATTTTATGTCCATTCAGCTGCTCTTATCGGTGTAATCGTAGCACTGTTTGGGATAATTTACAACCACTACTTCGAGTACCATTACGCCTACTCACACTCCTCGCGCCACTTACCGGTGTATTACATGATCTCCTGTTTCTGGGAAGGTCAGGAGGGAAGTTTTCTCCTGTGGATGTTCTGGCAGGCTATTCTTGGAATCATTCTCATTCGCACACAAAAAGAATGGGAAGCACCTGTGATGAGTATTTTTTCTCTTGTGCAGGCTTTTTTGGCTTCCATGATCATGGGAGTGGTCATCCCCGGACTTGAACTAAAACTTGGAAGCTCTCCGTTTATTTTATTACGCGATGCACTTCCAGATCCCATTTTTCAAACCAATCCTGATTTTATTCCTGCCGATGGAAATGGCTTGAATCCGTTGTTGCAGAATTACTGGATGGTGATTCACCCTCCTACCCTGTTCCTTGGATTTGCAGCTACGCTGGTGCCTTTTTCTTTTTGTCTCGCCGGCCTGTATTACGGCAAGTTCACGGAATGGGTAAAACCAGCACTTCCCTGGTCGCTCTTTGGCGGTGCGGTTCTGGGTATCGGGATTTTGATGGGTGGGTATTGGGCCTATGAAACCTTGAGTTTCGGAGGCTACTGGAACTGGGATCCGGTTGAAAATGCAGTCTATGTTCCGTGGTTGATTTTGATTGCATCGATTCACACACTGATGCTGTATAAATCCAAACAGCGTGGATTGAGGCTTTCCGTCATTCTTGTCATCAGCGTTTTCATTTTAATACTTTATTCAACCTTCTTGACCCGAAGTGGAATTCTCGGAGATGCCTCTGTACACTCCTTTACCGATCTTGGACTTTCAGGTCAACTTCTGGTCTATCTCCTGGTGTTTACCGTTGGAGCCATTGCACTGACTGTTTGGAGGTGGAAGCACCTGCCAGCAACTCAAAAAGAATTGGAGACCTATACCAGCGATTTTTGGATTTTTATGGGCACGGCAACACTTTGCCTGATGGGATTTCAAGTGCTTATCCCAACTTCCTTTCCTGTCATCAATAAAGTAGCGGGCTTATTCGGAATTTCATCGAGCATGGCACCACCTGCGGACCAGGTTGGTTTTTACAGCAGATTGCAGTTGTGGTTCGCTGTTGGAGTTGCCCTCCTTTCTGGAATCGCACAGATTTTCTGGTGTGGTCGTTCGAAAAAAGAAAATGCATTGAAACCGATGCTGATGCCTGCGATGATCTCAGCCCGCTCCATTTGAGGAAGCAGTTTGTTGATGCTTTGTTCGACCGCATCCAGAAATGACCTGTCGTCGCTGATCAGTATCGCCTGTGCATGCTCATCGTGCTCGGCCTGCGAGAACAGATCCATCGCGATCCAATCGGGATCGGTCCGGCCGTCGCAAATGATCAGAATTTCGGAAGGACCTGCAATCATGTCGATGCCGACCTC
>JBMSPY010000151.1:0-5725 GCA_049423005.1 Cyclobacteriaceae bacterium | reverse complement strand
CGTTTAAATGAGGCATATACGTTTGAAAACTTTGTTGAAGGAGATTGCAATCGACTAGCACGATCTGCAGGACTGGCCGTATCCAAAAAACCTGGCATCACCTCATTCAATCCTTTGATGTTATACGGAGGCGTGGGTGTAGGTAAAACGCACCTGGTCCAGGCCATCGGAAATGACATTCGAAGTAAGATGCCTGAAAAGGTGGTGTTGTATGTTGATCAAAATGATTTCACCAATCAGTTCCTGAACGCGCTTCAGAATCATCAGATTCAGGATTTTCAGAATTTTTACCTTCAAGTAGATGTGCTTATTCTTGACGACGTACAGTTTTTGTCGGGTCGGGAGAAAACACAGGAAATGTTTTTCCACATATTCAATCAGCTGCATCAAACCGGCAAGCAGATTATCATGACCAGTGATTGTCCGCCGCGGGATCTGAAAGGGTTTCAGGAGCGCTTATTGAGTCGGTTTAAATGGGGATTAACGGCAGATCTGCAAGAGCCTGATTTCGAAACCAAATTGGCCATCATCCATAATAAAATGGAAAGTGATGGTATTGAAATACCAACTGAGGTTGCAGAGTACCTCGCTTACAGCGTAGATACGAACCTTAGAGATATGGAAGGCGTGCTGAATTCGTTATTGTTTCACGCCACCTTGTTGAAAAAAGACATCGACCTCGAGTTGGCGAAGGAGGTTATGAAAAACATCGTGAAGGAAATCCAGAGCGATGTGAGTGTTGACTTCATTCAAAAAACGGTAGCCGACTATTTCAAAATCGATGCCGAGGCCATGAAGAGCAAGGTGAAGAAGCGTGAGATTGTCATCCCCCGGCAGGTATCTATGTATTTCTGCAAACGCTTTACTCAGCTAACCCTTCAATTAATAGGTGAAAATTTTGGTGGCCGCGATCACAGCACGGTAATTCACGCTTTGGAGTCTGTTGAAGACATGATGAAGGTGGACCAGAATTTCAAAAATCAGGTCGACGAGCTGTATAAAAAATTAAAGAATCGGGTCGGCTCTTAAAGCCAATTCTCCTTACTGAATATAAAATTGCATCGGATACTCCTGCTTGGAGCTATTGATTCCGTAAAGAAATACCCGGCCCTTATACTTTTCAAAGAAGTCAATAACCTCCTGCGGGTCTTTTACACGCTTTCGATTGATCGAAATGATGGTATAATTTTCAGGAATGCCAATCTTTCGGAACAACCCATCACGAATGCGGAAAACCTTAACACCATAGTCCACAGCTTCCAGGTTAGCGCCCACTGCCGCATCACTGAAGATCCTGCGCTTCACTATCGAACTCTCTCCATTACGGTTTAGTAAAGTTATTTCAGCTGTCTTGGAGGCACCTTCGCGCTGATAGGTAACATTTACTTTTTCACCAGGAGAACGATAACTTAATTCCTCTTCAAAGGTACTGCGGGAATTGACCTCTGTTTGATTCAGACGCGTAATGATGTCGCCAGGTTTTAGTCCAGCCTGTTGAGCAGATCCATTCTCCGTAATGGAAGCCACCAAAACACCTTTAAATTCTTTCACATCAGTATTGAGTTTGAGCTTTTCAGCATTTCGGAAATCGTACTCAACCACTTCTGCACCAAAAAATGCCTTTTGGTGCAATCCGTATTTAATAAGATCATTAACCACCTTTTTCACAATATCCACCGGAACAGCAAAAGCATATCCGGTGTAGCTACCCGTCCGGGAAAGTATTGCGGTGTTGATGCCTACCAATTCTCCATTCTTATTGACCAGTGCACCACCGCTATTTCCCGGATTGATCGCAGCATCTGTTTGAATGAAGGATTCAATTGGAAACTTATCAGCCACTACATTAATGCTCCTTCCCTTGGCACTGACAATTCCTACCGTAACCGTAGAGGTTAGTGAAAATGGATTTCCCACAGCCACCACCCACTCGCCTACTCCTAATGTAGAGGACTGTCCAAGGTTGATGGCCGGTAACCCCGTCTCTTTAATTTTCAATACAGCCAGATCAGTTGATGGATCGGTACCCACAAGTTCAGCTGCATAAACTTTTTTGTTGTACAACACTTCGATACGCTCAGCCGTTTCCACCACGTGGTTATTGGTAACAATGTATCCATCCGCAGTAAAAATTACGCCAGAGCCTGAGGATACTTGCATTTGCTTTTCGCCACTGCTTCCAAACAACATATCGTAAATGGTATACGATACCCCACTTTGGGAAATGCTGTTGATGTAAACCACGCTTGGAATTGTTCTGGATGCAGCGGCTGTAAAGTCCACTTTATCCATCGAAGCATTTGGTGCAGAAATAACCACATTTGGCTGATAAACAGGACCAGAGTCGAGATTAACCAAGCTCGTTTCTTCTGTTTTTGGTTCAGATTGACTGGAAGAATAGACCCAGGCACCGGCCAAACCGGCCAAAAATGCGACTACAACAGTTTGAACAATTCTCAGCATACGCTACATTTTAACGGTAGGAAGGACATCAAAAATCGCCCCATTTGCAAAAAAATGAAATTATGACAGCCCGTTTAACGGAAATAACCGGCTTTGGGATTTCAGGCTCCGCCGGGGAGGATTAACTTTGTTTCCCCATGGGAATCCGATCCGTTCTAGCCAGGCCGTTGGCCTCTTTAATTGCCAGAGAAACGGCAGCTTGGGTCCGGCAGCCGGAAAAGTTCCAAGCACAAATCTTACTCCGGAATTTAAAGGCTGCCCAAAACACGCGCTTTGGAATGGAGCATGGGTTTGCCGATATACGTTCTGTAGATGATTTCAAACGGCAGGTACCCGTTAAAGATTATGAGCAATTGAAACCCTGGTTTGATTCAATTGTTCAGGGTGAGCCTGATGTTTTATGGCCCGGCAAGCCGGCCTATTTGGCAAAAACATCAGGAACGACATCAGGAACCAAATACATTCCCATCACACGGGAGTCGATGCCCAATCACATCAACAGCGCACGCAATGCCTTGTTGAGTTATGTTCATCAGACAGGAAAATCTTCTTTTCTGGATGGTAGTCTTATTTTTTTAAGCGGCAGTCCAGCACTCGATTCCGTTGCCGGCATACCCACTGGACGATTATCTGGAATTGTCAACCACCATGTACCCGGTTACCTGCGATCCAATCAAAAGCCTTCCTACCAGACCAACATTATTGAGGATTGGGAAGAAAAACTGGAACGCATCATCGACGAAACCATTGATGCCCGCATGACCCTCATCAGCGGCATACCACCTTGGGTGCAGATGTACTTCGATCGTATTCAGGCTCGGACAGGAAAAAAAATAAAGGACGTGTTCCCGGATTTTTCTGTTTTCGTTTATGGGGGTGTAAACTTTAGTCCTTACCGAGCCAAGTTGGAGGAGTCTATAGGTAAAAAAATTGACTCTATAGAATTGTACCCGGCTTCAGAAGGCTTCATTGCTTATCAGGATAATCAGCATGAAGAAGGTATGCTTCTTTTATGCAACTCAGGAATTTATTTTGAGTTTATACCTGCTGAAGAATTCTTTACTGAAAATCCCAGGCGACTGAGTATCGGAGAAGTGGAATTGGGAAAAAATTACGCGGTCATCATTAATAACAATGCAGGACTATGGGGATATTCCATTGGCGATACGGTGAAGTTTGTATCCAAAAATCCTTACCGTCTGTTGGTTACCGGAAGAATCAAACATTTTATATCGGCTTTTGGCGAGCATGTAATTGGTGAAGAAGTGGAGAAGGCCATGCAACGGGCCTGCCAGAGATATCCGGATACAGCTATAGCAGAGTTTACTGTAGCACCGCAGGTGGCTCCAAAGGATGGATTACCTCACCATGAATGGTTTATTTCGTTCACCCATCCACCTGCCGATCTGGAAGGTTTCAGATTGGAGCTAGATCAGGCCATGCGTGAACTCAACGTTTATTACGACGATTTAATTACTGGAAATATTTTACAAAAACTACGCATCACCTGCCTGCAAGCAGACGCCTTTATTCAATACATGAAGTCACAAGGTAAGCTAGGTGGTCAAAACAAGGTTCCGCGCTTATCCAATGATCGAAAAATTGCCGATGCACTGAGCCGTTTCACCCTCTAACCTTAGACATTAAAAAATGAAGGCCACTAAAAAACATATTGCCATTCTCGGCTCAACCGGTTCCATCGGAACACAGGCATTGGAAGTGATTCGGGAACACCGGGATCAGTTTGAAGTCGAAGTCATCACGGCCAAAAATAATCGTGAACTTTTAGTTCAGCAGGCAACGGAATTTACTCCCAATGCCGTAGTCATTGAAAATGAAGACCATTACAAATGGGTAAAGGAAGCGTTATCCGGAACACCTATTAAGGTTTATGCCGGAGCTGAAGCCCTTGTCTCTGTAATGGAAATGGAAACAATTGATCTGGTACTTACTGCTTTGGTGGGTTTCTCCGGTTTGCGTCCTACCCTTCGGGCTATTGAATACGGAAAAAATATTGCGCTGGCCAATAAAGAAACTCTTGTTGTCGGCGGTGCATTGGTTACAGCATTGGCGCAGTCCAAGGGGGTCAATATTTATCCGGTAGATTCCGAGCATTCTGCAATTTTTCAATGCCTCGCCGGTGAATTTCACAATCCGGTAGAAAAGATCATTTTGACGGCTTCCGGCGGTCCTTTTCGTGGTAAGAAAAGTGAAGAGCTCGCTCACGTTACTAAGGACCAGGCACTGAAGCATCCCAATTGGACGATGGGTGCCAAAGTGACTATCGACTCTGCTTCATTAATGAATAAAGGATTGGAAGTAATTGAAGCCAAATGGCTCTTCGATCTTAATGCCGATCAAATCGATGTCGTGGTGCATCCACAATCGATTATTCACTCGATGATTCAGTTTACCGATGGATCCATTAAAGCACAGATGGGTTTGCCCGATATGCGGTTACCCATACAATACGCGTTGGGCTATCCCAATCGACTTGGTTCGGGCTTTCCGCGATTTGATTTCAAGGCCTATCCCGCACTTACCTTTGACGAACCGGATCTGAAAACTTTTCGCAATCTTGCGCTCGCTTTTAAAGCACTCCGGAAGGGTGGCAATAGTCCCTGTGTATTAAATGCTGCCAACGAGATTGCGGTAGAGCGATTTTTAGAAAATAAAGTAGCCTTTCTGAAAATGCCTGATCTGGTTGAACAATGTATGGAAGAGATCCCCTTCATCGGGAACCCTACTCTTGAAGAATACGTTGAAACGGACCGAAGGGCACGAGAGCTGGCTGATGAACTTTTAAAAAAATAACGCACCGAGATTTTAGCTATTATGAACGGATTAACCATGACTGCTCAGCTATTGCTGAGTCTTTCCATTCTCATTGTTGTACACGAAGGAGGCCACTTTCTAGCTGCCCGGATGTTCAAGATTCGTGTTGAGAAATTTTATCTCTTTTTTGACTTTTTATTTCCGCTAGCCAACGTACTCAACTTTTCCATAGTTAAGTTCAAAAAAGGTGATACGGAGTATGGACTGGGTTGGTTCCCGCTCGGTGGCTATGTAAAAATTGCCGGTATGGTAGATGAGAGCATGGATAAAGACCAAATGAAATCAGAACCGCAGCCCTGGGAATTCCGAACCAAACCAGCCTGGCAACGAATGATTGTAATGCTAGGTGGCATCATCGTAAACGTAATTACTGGAATCATCATATTCACCGGACTAACCTGTGTGTTGGGAGATGTAACGATTCCCA
>JBMSPY010000150.1:0-5772 GCA_049423005.1 Cyclobacteriaceae bacterium | reverse complement strand
TATTGCAAATACCGATGATGGGCTTTCCACTATCAAGTTCATAAGAAGGGATGCCTTGTTTTTTCATCCAGGAGCGGTAGATGACCCCGTCTTTACCTTCTTTTCCAAACCAACCTCTGCTTCGTAATTCCTTTTTCATTTCTTTACATCAAGTGTACCTTAAAGATAGAAAGAGGAAGTTAAATTATGTGTTCATCAATTTTTCTGATCCTGCATGAACCAGGTAATCACTAAGATTTTTTAATGTTAATACTCGACCATAATTCTCTTCGGGGATGTTGATTTTAAGTTCATCGTTAATGAGAATAATGAATTGCAGAAAATCAAACGAATCCAATCCAAGTTTGTGTTTTATAAAATCATCCTCCTGCAATGCAGAAGGATCGGAGTCAGGTGCAATCTGCTTCAGGTAGCTTTTTAATAGATCCAGTAATTGTACTCTAGTCATAGCTGTTTTGGATTGGCTAGGATTTCTTTTATCCGATGCAGGAATTGACTACCGTAGGTTCCATCCGTAGCACGGTGATCGGCGGAGAGGGTAAACTCAATGGTGGGTCGAACAGTCAGCATTCCATGTTCAGCCCATGGCCTCTCCACTAGTCCGCCGGTAGCGATCAACGCAACCTGTGGTGGATATATGATTCCTGTTATTGATTCAACTCCTGCCTCCCCAAGATTAGTCATGGTGATACTTGGATTGAATACTTCAGAGCTTTTCAGATGACCCGATCTGGCGTGGATAATCCTTTCACTCACTTGGACCATGATTTCCTCCAGACTTAAAGCACCGGGATTTTTTATCGTCGGCACAAGAATTCCACCCGATCGAAGGGAAATGACCATACCCAAAATGATCTCCGTGGAGGGCTGAAAAGAATCGATCCACCAACCGTTTAAATTTGGAAAGTCTTTTAGTGCAAGGCCGGTGGCCTTCATGAACGGAGCAACCAATAACAGCCTTTCTTTCGGATCTTTTTCTTTATTTCTGAGCGCAAGGTCCTCGAGACATGGCTTTAAATCCAGGACTGTCTGCAACGTGTAAGCAGGAATTTCCTGCTGTGACTTTTGCATGGCCTTAGCAATAGCATCCCGAATATCTGAAGTGGTCGATGGCGTTGGGCTTATTTGAGATTCTGGTTCCTTTGCTTTTTTCAAGGCAACCTGTACGTCAGCTTTGGTTACAGCTCCTTCCGGCCCGGTTCCGATTATGTTTTCCAGAACCAGATGGTTTTCAGTTGCCATTTTTCTGGCCAAAGGCGAAGCGCGAACAATTCCATTTTCCTTTTGCACCAAAATTGGTTCAATTGGAATAGAAATTGGTGTGGCTGCAGAGGGTAAGGGAAGCAAATGGGTGAGCAATGTTCCAACCGGCACTTTTTCATCCTCCTGGATCAGCAATTCGCCAATCAATCCGGATTCAAAGACTTCAATATCAATGATTCCCTTTTGCGTTTCTACCTCAGCAATAATGTCGCCACGGTTAACCACATCTCCTTTTTTAACCTTCCATTTTCTTAAGGTCCCCTCGATCATGTCAGACCCCAGGCTTGGCATTCTGAATTCACCCATGGCTTAAGATTTTTTTGCATCTCGTTACGATATCTTCTACTGTTGGTGTGCACCCTGCCTCCAGGTGCAGTGGGTAAGGAGTGGGCACTTCCAAGCCGGAAAGGTGTTCGATGGGCTGATCCAGTTCATAAAAGCATTCCGTGTATAGCATCGACAATACGGCAGCTCCTATGCTTATGGTTCCCCAGGCATCTTCTATGAACAGAATTTTTCTGGTCTTTTTTGCTGAGCTGATAATTGACGGTGCGTCGATTGGTCGAAGAATCCTCAGGTCAAGGACTTCCGCCGAAACATTATCTTTTTCAAGTTCTTGCGCTGCTTGCAGTGATTTAGAAACACCAGTGCCGTAGGTGATTAAGGTTATATCGCTACCGATTCGTCGGATAATTGCGCGTTGGATATCCATAGGCTTCTCCGATGTGGTTATCTCCGTTCTGTTGAGCAGAGAAGTATATTCCAAAATGATTACCGGATTGTTTTCCTGAAGGGCCATTAAAATCATTTCTTCTGCATCGGAATGTGTTCCTGCCGACAATACTTTCAATCCGGGGATCATCGCAAACAACGGCTCCCAGCTATGAGAATGCTGTGCGGCCAACTGTCGGCCCGGTCCACAGCCCATCCGAACCACAAGAGGAACGTAAACCTGACCGCCCGACATATGGCAAAGCGTAGCAGCATTATTAACCAATTGATCTAAGGCCAGCAAACTGAAATTTATAGTCATGATTTCTACTATCGGCTTTAGTCCCGCTATCGCCGCACCAATTCCCGCTCCGGTAAAACCAGATTCGGAAAGTGGGACATCAACAATTCGTTCCGGACCAAATTCAGCTAACAAACCTTTACTGGCTGCAAACGCACCGCCGTATTTTCCAACATCTTCACCCATTAGAAAAACTCTGGAGTCCGATTTCAAGGCTCGTGCCAATCCCCGCTTAATAGCCTCACGATAGGTAATGGCGGCCTCAGGCATTCGTGTAGGTTAGATATGTGTTTATTTCATCTAATGATTCTTCAGCACTCTGCTCAGCAAATTGTACAGCTTGCTCTATTTTCAGGTCAATCTCTGATGTCATATTGGTCAGGCTCCCATCCGTAAGGACACCTTGCTCTTTCAGGTACTGGGTGTACAGTAAAATAGGATCCCGTAGCTTCCATTTTTCAACCTCTGATTTTTCGCGGTACAGTTCGGCATCAAACATGGAGTGTGCTCGAAAGCGATAGGTATTTAAAACCAGTATGAAGGGTCGACTAAAATTCCGAACAGACTGAATGGCTTTTCGGGACGACTCCAGTACCTGATTTAAATCCATTCCATCCGATTGTTGAAAATCAATGCCGTAGGATTTGGCCTTAATGGAAAAATCACCATCAGCCAGTGTAGTAGTTAGTGGTGTGCCCATCGCGTATAAATTATTTTCAACCACAAAGAGCACTGGTGCTTTCCAAAGACCGGCTAGATTCATCGACTCATGAAAAATTCCTTCCGCAACAGCACCTTCTCCTAAAAAACAACAGGTAATCTGATCTCTTTTTAAGTAGCGATCGGCTCTGGCCATGCCGACAGCTAAGGGTAAGTGGCCACCAACAATGGCAAGGCCACCAAAAAAATTCTGACTAAGGTCAAATAGGTGCATTGAGCCGCCTCTGCCTCTGCTGCAACCAGTTTTTTTTCCAAATAATTCAGCCATAACCTTATTTGGTTCAACGCCTGCAGCTAAGGCATGACCGTGCTCTCTGTAGGAACTGATGATGCGGTCTTCTTTTGTAAGCCCACCGATTACCCCGACAGCAACCGCTTCTTCACCATTGTAGAGGTGTAAAAATCCTCTGATTTTCTCCTGTCCATACAGCTCAATAGATCTTTCTTCAAATCTTCTGATGAGAAGCATTTGGCGCAAATAGGTCAGCTGATCCGGAATCAATCTTGAGTTGGCTAAGGTCATAGCCTATCGATTAGCCATTCTCGAGTGTTGAAAGATCGCCCTCCGGGAATCCAAGTTCTCGGGCCTTCAACAAGCGCCTTAGAATTTTTCCACTTCTCGTTTTTGGAAGTCCTTGGATGAACTCGATTTGTCGTGGAGCAATGGTCGGTCCTAAATGACGTCTGCCAAAAGCCAGTATTTCATTTTTTAGGATTTCGGTGGGAATAGCCCCAGGCTTGAGCACTACAAAGCCTTTGATTAATTCTCCAATTATGGGTTCGGGTTTACCGATGATAGCAGCCTCCGAAACTTTATCGTGTTGCATGAGCACGCGTTCCACTTCAAATGGTCCTACAAGGTGACCAGAAGTTTTAATCATATCATCTGACCTGCCAATAAACCAAAAATAACCATCCTCGTCTCGTTGGGCGAGATCACCCGTGATGTACCAGTCACCATGAAAACATTTTTCATAACGTGTTCGCTCTTGCCAATAAGTGGTGAACATAGAGGGCCATCCCTTCTTGAGAATCAGCAAACCTGTTTTATTCGCCTCAGTAATAAGGTTTATGTTTTTGTCTTTTAACTCCGCAACAGCAGCCTGAATACCTGGTATTGGTTTGCCCATGGACCCCGGCTTTACCGGCATGCCTCTATAGTTCGAGATCATGATTCCACCGGTTTCTGTTTGCCACCAATTATCAAGCACCGGAACCCCAAAGGTTTTTTGTCCCCACTTAACGTCATCGGGATGTAATGGTTCTCCGACACTAAGAATTAACCGAAGGTTTTTAAACTGATGTTCGAGTAGTGTATCCATAGTTACCCGCATCAATCTTCGAAAAGCGGTGGGAGACGTGTACCAAATATTTACGCTGCATGACTCCAAAAGTGAAAGCCATCTGTCTGCATCAAAATCTTCCTCTTCTACAATGACTGTCACTCCGTGTATTAATGGCGAAAGGATACCATATGAAGTTCCTGTTACCCAACCTGGGTCAGCGGTACACCAATAACGATCACCTTTTTTAAAATCCAGTACCATTCTGCCGGTGGCGGAATGGACGAGCATACAACGGTGCGTGTGTAAGGCGCCTTTTGGCATACCGGTGGTGCCACTTGTAAAATGCAATAGAGCAGGGTCTTCAAAGGATGTAGCTGGAATGGAAAAGGACTTAAGAGCGACCTTCATTCTTTTGGGTAAGGAGAGTATCTGCCGATCAACATCTTCTTCAATATCTGTGATAAGAACATAATTGAGTTCCTTAAGCCGGCTTAGGTTGGATTTTACTTTTCGTTTGAAGGTATCCAATGTGGTAACTAAAATTTTTCCATTACCTCGAATCAGCCGTTGAGCAATGGGCTCAGGACCAAAAACATAAAATAAAGGCGAAAAAATGGCCTTGGTCTTAAGTGCACCCAAAGCGGTGATGTACAACTCTGGTACCCGACCTAAAAGTGAAAAAACCACATCGCCTTCTTTTATGTCAAGTGAGGTAAGGACCTGCGCAAATTGATTGGTCAACTCCATCATAGCCCGATACGACAAATTCTTTTCCGTGGAGTTACGGCCTCTCCAATGAATGGCGACCTGGGAACCGTTACCGTTCGTACAATGTCGGTCAAGGCATTCGTAGGCTAAATTGTAGCCCTTGCTATCCGGTAGTCCAGACAGTTGGGAGATTTCAGTCTCCCACGTAAAATTCAGTTTAGAGCTATCGTAAGCTGTCAGATTGGGCAGCGGTAGGACAGCGGCTATATCCATATTCATAAAAGCAATTTATGGAGTGTCTGTACTGAATTGAATGAGTTTGCTCCCCATGCCTGGTGATGGTAATTGTTGCTTCCAGCGAAACGCTTGTCTCTTACGCGGTAAACCTTTAACATTGATAATTCAACAAACAATTATGGAATTGATTGGCAATCGTCTTCTAAAAGCTTCCCTTTGGATGGGTGGCGTAGTTATGTTATTGGTCTTGAATACCCATGTTGTACGTTCACAAGAGGCTAAACGCCGATGGGATAATTTGAATGAAATCCGCAGAGAGAAATTTGACCTGATCCTTCCGGAGGTCATGCGGGAAAACAAAATAGATATGTGGATCATTACGTGCAGAGAAGGCAACTTTGATCCCCTCTATTCCTTCCTTGGAGAAGGTTATGTAAGTCACAATGGCTACTACATTTTTACCGATCGGGGAGGTAACCGTATCGAACGCGCTGTCCTGGGAATCGATGGCTATTTGCTTGAAGAAGGAAAGGCCTACGACTATTT